>JAIKWO010000026.1 GCA_024684675.1 Lachnospiraceae bacterium | reverse complement strand
TTTCCGCGCCTGCTTAAAGGCGTATCATGCAGGATGCACCCCATGGCAGTCAGCTTGTCCGCAAATTCGCCAATCGGCGCCGCAACGTGCACTTCATAGCCTTCCGCAATCAATCGCTCCAATAATTCTTTTCTGAAATTGTATAAGCCTTCATCGAAATTGATGGCGATCAGAATTTTTTTCATATGGTCGGTCATTTATTCCTTACGGATCATGATCTCGTTGTATTTCATCATGATCAGGCCTTCTTCATAATCTCCGATGTGTACCGGATTTTCTTTGCCTTCAAGGTTATTTTTGATCAGTGTCATGTGATCCACGCCGCATTCGTATGCGTGCGGATAGCCGCCGCCAAACCGCGGATTCACCTCGGAGATATAGTAGGTTCCATCCTGGTCAAAGATATCGATATCGATCTGACCTCTGAAACCGGATTCATCGATAAACTTCGTGATCAGGTCAAAAAGCTTCTGATCCTGAAACGAGCGTCCCTTATCGGTCTCGCCGGCGCGCATCACAATTTTTCTTTGGTAAAGATCGATACGGTCTTGCCGGATTTTAGATCGATATAGCAGTCTGCACCGATCTCCTGTCCCGTGAGGTACTCCTGAATCATCATATCTTCACCGTGGCTGAAAAGAAGACGCACGGTCTCTTCATCCTCTGCCTTGGAGATCGCGATGCTCGCGCTTCCCTTTGCGGGCTTTACGAATACGGGATACGAGATCTTACCCGCCTTTACATCCGCAAGGAACGCATCAAGCTCAATGTAGGACTTTTGCGTATGATATCCGTTTGCGGTAAGCCACTTATACATCTCCCATTTATTGAGCGACCGCTCACAAAGCTCATAGGAAGAGCCGATGACCGTCACGCCGAGGTCTTTAAACTCCTTCTCATGCGCTGCAAGGAGTGATAGCTCCGGATCGATCAGGGAAAGTACACCCGTGATCTGCTCCTTTCGGCAAATATCATAGAGAACTTCCATGTAGTTAGCAGCCGTGATACGGGGCACGATGTAGTGAACATCCGCATCATAGAGTGCCGGCGCATTGGCGCTACAGTCCGTTGCAACGACTTTGCCGCATCCGTTTAATGCTTTTTTAAAATACTGCACCACTTTGTTTCTTGTGCCGCAGCTTGCGATCAATATATTTACCATGTCTTCTGTCCTCTAACCGATGATCGATGACTTCGCACAGTACTCATCCGGTCCCCATGCCTCGCGGATCACGGTATGCTCACCGTTCTCCTCCAGATACACGGTCGGAAAATACCGAATGAAAAGTGGTGTCAGACACATCGTATAGCCGCCGACTTTATGCATCAGGATCCGGTCGCCTTCTGTAAGCTCCGGCTGATCCTGCAGGACCATCATGCGGTCATTCTCCATACAGGTCATGCCGCAGAGCACCTGCTCCGGCACCGATTCACGCTTACGCGCGCTTTCGCTCTCGCCGTATACGATCTCGTGAAAATACGAGCTTTTCGTATGAAGCGGATCCACATCGATCCTGCTGCCATCCACGGTCACAATACGCTTTGCGTATGTATCCTTCACATCGACAACACTTATCATATAGTCGATCGGCGGTGTGATGAGCGATGTGCCGGGCTCCACAATGAGTGTCGTATCATGCGGATCAAAGCTTTCCGAAAGGATCGCCGCGACCGCTTTTATATAATCGGGATATTTCGGTCTGTTATCCATGCCGCCAAAATACCCGCCGCCGATATCCACGTATTTCAGTTCCAATACATGCTCTGTTTTGACCTTGCATGCCATCCGAGCAATGCCTTCATAAATTGCAATGCTTCTGGTCTTTGATCCGACATGAAGATGGATCCCGGAAATCGGCACCTGCATGTCATCAAGCTCTGCCAGTGCTTCAGCAAACTCACCGTTTTCATAGGAAAAGCCGAAGCGGCTTCCGTCAGTCCCAGCGCTTGTCTCCGGAACCTCACTCTCTAAGTCAAAATTCACACGAAGGCCAATTTTGTACTTCGCTTCTTCGCCTTCGTTTGCCTCGCGGTATTCCTTAAGCCAGCGAAGCTCACGCTTGGAATCAATGTTGATAATCGCGCCGCGCCACAGGGCATCAAAGAAAGACTCCTTCCCCTTAACAGGGCCGTTGTAGATCACGCGGTCAAATCCAAGGTGCTTGGCAAGACGGTATTCGTCTTCCGATACGACTTCCGCATAGAACCCGTTCTCTTCCAAGAAGCGGAGCGCCCACGGAAGGGAACCCGTCTTGAACGAATAGCCACAGATATAATTGCTCCAA
>JAIKWO010000008.1 GCA_024684675.1 Lachnospiraceae bacterium | reverse complement strand
CAGCCCGGATCAACCCCGAGAGTCGGTACCCGTAGTATTCAAAGATATTATGCGGCCGATACCGCAACGTTCGTTTGGATGCATTTGCTGTCATTGTATTATCCCCTTTCCGGGAAAGGACAGTGCAGTTCCCTTTAAAACGAAAGATCTCTTGCCGCGGTAAATCCGAATGCAGTCTCTGCATTCTGTACGGCACGCGTGATCGCTTCGCTCATCACCTCTGCTGCCAGCGTCCCGACGAGATCCTGATCCGCACTGACATCGCCGACAGAAACCGCATAGATACTGTCACCGTCCGCCGAAGTATGGACCGGTCTGATCGAGCGTGCATAGCCGTTGTGCGTCATGCCCGCGATCTTAATAAGCTGCGGCTTATTAAATGCCGCATTTGTGATCACGACGCCAATGGTCGTGTTATCTACAAATTTGTTCTCATGAACCGCTATACTCTGCTCCATCACGGAAACGGTATCCATAAACTCCTTATGGTCGGGAGACAGGAGGCCTGCGATCTTTTTCCCGGTCTTCCAATCGAAGATATCCCCAAGCGCATTGACCGCCACGATCGCACCGATCTTAAGCTCGCCGACTTCAATCGCATAGCTCCCGATACCGGTCTTCATACAATTGTCCATGCCGGTGATCTTGCCGACCGTCGCGCCGCACCCGGCGCCGTAGTTGCCGTCTTTATAATTGGGGCTTTCCATGGCAAGCTTCGCCGCCTTGTACCCCATGTCAAAATCGGGACGTGTCTTCACATCGCCAACCGTTAAGTCAAAAAGATCCGATTGCACTACGAGCGGCACCTTGGTCACGCCCACGTCAAAACCGATATCATGCTCCTCGAGATAAGCCATAACGCCGTTCGCCGCGCCAAGTCCAAATGCGCTGCCGCCGGCCAATACAACCGCATGCACAAACTGCGCTGCCGTAATGGGATTCAAGAGCTGGCTGTCTCGTGATGCCGGGCCACCGCCTCTGACATCCAGACCGGCCGGCATGCCTTTTTCGCTGAACAACACAGTCAATCCCGTGCCCGCCTTGCCATCTTCCGTCTGTCCGATATGGATTCCTTCAAAATCGTTAATCGAAATCTCTTTTCTCATGGATCGATCTCCTCTGTATGTGCCGTTTGTTCTATTTACGTGAAAAATAGTATTTGCCGGTGACTGCATATTTGCGAAGCATGTCTTTCTTTACTACCTTCGCCCAGTTTTCGTCGAAATCCGGTATTTTCTCGATCACCTCATCCACCTTGGCCTTACACATCTCCGTATAATCGCTGGCGATCAATTCAATATTCTGCTGCATGATCGCCATCATGTTGGCCATGTTCCGCAAGATCTGGATAATGCAGTCCGAATTCTCCTGGACGAAATCGCCAAGTGCTCCCTCCGTAACACGGAGGAGCTTTACCTCCGAGAAGGAAATGATCGTATAGATCGCCTGTTTACGAAGCAGAATCCCAAACTCGCCAAAACATGATCCGGGTCCGAGTATTCCAAGCAAAACCTCATTCTCCGTTCCGTATCCGGTGTACATCTCGATGTGTCCCGAAATGACCTTATACATATCAAGATTGACCTCGCCCTCACTCAGGATGGTGACACCCGGCGGAACCGTAATAAGTTTGTTCTGATTCTTGATCGCATAAGCATCAAAAACGCCGCTACCGCTCATATCTTATTCTCACTCTCATGTTGTATGGATCAGGTACGATTACTGCCTTCAGATACGCGTTTATTATATCATAAACAATTTCCGCCCGCCCCTCATTTCTGTCAGAAAATATATTTTTATCCTATGCACAAAAGCAAAAAACCGACCATCAACTTGTGATAGTCGGTTACTCTACTCTTTATTATACCTTAATCTATTCCATCTCGGAATTGATCAAGTCTTCGCTGGCAGCCATGGCCTGAAGCGTCATCTCAAGGAGCCTGTCAAGCTCCCAGCCAAGCTGCTGCGCGCCACGCTCGATGACTTCTCTGGAGCAGCCTGCCGCAAATCCTTTGCTCTTGTACTTTTTCTTAAGCGACTTCAGTTCCATGTCTTTCGTGCTCCTGGAAGGTCGCATGAGCGCCGCCGCCCAGATCAGACCTGTCAGCTCATCCGCCGCAAAAAGCACTTTCTCCATCTCATGCACCGGCTCCACATCAATCGTCGCTCCGTTTCCTACCGTGATGCCATAACCGTGTGAGCATACCGAATGGATGATGTCCTCCGATACGCCCGCTTCTGACAAAAGCTCCGGCGCCTTCAAGCAGTGCTCATCCGGATACAGTTCGAAATCGATATCATGCAGCAATCCAACGATCGCCCAGTGCTCTGCTTCATCGCCGTATCCAAGTTCATTCGCATACCACTTCATGACCGCTTCCACCGTCAGCGCATGCTGAATATGAAACGGATCCTTATTATACTTCTTCAAAAGTGCAAAAGCTTCCTCACGTGTCATGGTATTCTCCTCAATGAAATGCACCAAAAGGGACTTGAACCCTTACGCCTCGCGGCACAAGAACCTAAATCTTGCATGTCTGCCAATTCCATCATTGGTGCAAGTTTAATGCATTCAAGTATTCTGACCACTCAGATACATGAATGCATTGCATGTTCACTCACTTATTATGGCAAAGCTACACCCGCTTTGTCAATGCAGCGTGCTGATAATCTTCCGGTTGATCTTAAACAGGAAGAACGTCGCCGTCGCAAACGACATGAGCTCTGCGATCGGGAACGATAACCACACCAGATCGACATTGCCAAGCTGTGCCAGAAAGTACGCAGCAGGAAGCAGCACAACAAGCTGACGCATAACCGACATGATCAGACTGTAAACGCCGTTACCAAGCGCCTGAAATGCACTGCCGGCGATGATGCAGTACCCTGCAAGGATGAAGCTGTAGCTGATCGTACGAAGCGCCGGGACACCGAGCGCCAGCATCATATCAGATGCATTGAACATCTGAAGGAGTCTGTCCGGAAAAATCTGGAAAATCGCAAAACCGGTCGCCATGATACAGAAAGCAACGAGCATACTGTATTTGATCGTACCTGTAACACGCTTCCTGCTGTCTGCGCCGTAATTGTATGCGATGATCGGGATCATACCGTTGTTCATGCCAAAGAGCGGCATAAAGATAAAACTCTGGATCTTGAAATATACGCCCAAAACCGCCGTCGCTGTCGTAGAGAACGTGATCAGGATCAGATTCATGCCGTAAACCATCAGTGAAGTCACGGACTGCATAATGATGGACGGAACGCCGACCGCATAGATGCGCCCGATAATATGGAAATTCGGGCGAAAATGCCTCATATTGATATTGATCTCCGTGTTGTACTTCACATTCATGTATGTCGCGAAGATACCCGCAAAGAGCTGCCCGATCACGGTTGCGATAGCTGCGCCCGATACGCCCATTTTGGGAAAACCAAGCAGGCCGAAGATCATGATCGGATCCAGGATCAGATTCGTGATCGCACCGATCAGCTGCGAAAACATGGCATAAAGTGTCTTACCGGTCGACTGAAGAAGCTTCTCCATAACCGCCTGCAAATAGATACCAAAGCTCATGCAGCAGATAATAACCATATATTCATGGCCAAACTCCGCGATCTCCGGCTCCGTTGTCTGCATGCCGTAGAACCAGTCGGTACAGAAAACACCAAACAGGAAAAACACCACAAAACTGATAGCCATCAAAAAGATCGCATTACGAGCAGATGCATTCGCCCTTTCATAATTCTTTTCTCCAAGGGACTTGGAAAGGAGGGCATTCACACCGACGCAGGTGCCCATACCGACCGCGATCATCAGGTTCTGAACCGGAAAAGCCAGCGAGACCGCTGTCAGGGCGTTTTCGTTGATCTGCGCAACAAAGATACTGTCTACGATATTGTACAGAGACAACACCAGCATAGAGATCATCATCGGCAGAGACATATTGATCAAAAGTTTACCGACGGGCATCACGCCCATCTTATTTTCCTTCGGCATAGCCGCGTTGTTCATTTCAGCCATTTTCTCACTTCCTATCTGAAAACGGGTTGTCAGGTTCCTTACTAGATGTCATGAAACAGCGCTTTACATCTGGTGACGCACGATCGTGTATTCATCACCGAAACGATAGTACGGGCACTCAAACTTGGAATCCAGCATAAAATGTGCCAGATCGTCCTCGTCCAAATCCATCTCGCAAGTGTAGCATTCATACTCTTCGTCATATTCATAATACATGCAGGTATCGCAACTTACAGGCTGCTTTCCTCGCGCTTCACTCATGGATCATTCTCCCGCTTAAAAATATGGAGAGGAAACATCGCTAGCGATGCTTCCCCTCCGCTAATAATGAGACACGGGGGATTCGAACCCCCGACAACTTGATTAAAAGTCAAGTGCTCTACCAACTGAGCTAGTATCCCATATATGTTTAAGAAACTGGGCCAACTGGATTCGAACCAGCGAATGCAGGAGTCAAAGTCCTGTGCCTTACCGCTTGGCGATGGCCCAACAGGATGATGTATACTCCTGTGAAAGGTGGGTAGAGGGATTCGAACCCTCGACCTCCAGAACCACAATCTGGCGCGCTAACCAACTGTGCCACACCCACCATAGCGAAAAACATGATCAACGTTTTTCGAACGTGCCCGAAGGGATTCGAACCCCCGACCCACGGCTTAGAAGGCCGTTGCTCTATCCAGCTGAGCTACGGACACATAAAAGCGGGTGATGGGAATCGAACCCACGTGTCCAGCTTGGAAGGCTGGTGTTCTACCA
>JAIKWO010000003.1 GCA_024684675.1 Lachnospiraceae bacterium | reverse complement strand
GGGGATGCATCATTTGTTCATTTTAAAGGCGCTCTGACAGAGAATTATGTTTATACACAACTTAAGTGCATGGGTATAGATAGTTATTTCTGGCGAACAAAGGCGGACGCAGAGATTGATTTTATTACGGATCATGAAGGTGTACTTCTACCGATTGAGGTTAAATCTGCGGATAATACGAAGGCCAAAAGCCTGCATCTGTTTTGCCAGAGGTATAAACCCAAGATGGCGATTAAAACTTCGCTGAAGAATGTGGGCGATAATATGGATTCTGATACGCATGTTTGGTCTATTCCGCTTTACATGTTGTTCAGATTGAACGAATACCTATTCCACGAGATGGGGTGGTAGATAAACCATTTTTCCGGCTGTCATACGATGGCCGGATTTTTCTGTAATGTAATAGGCGCATCAGAGAATTCCAGGTGGTATAGAATATGAGAAAATCTGTGGGCAGGCGTAAGGCTTGCCCTTTTTTGTGACTAATTTCCCTGTCGCATTATGAAAAAATGTTTCGTATAAACTTTCGAAGGAAAAGTATAGCATGATACAATGGCGATGATACGGAACCATTAGCCAGGGGGACGGGGTTGATACCATAGAGTATTATCAGCAGCCCGGAAAGGTCCATTACCTGTCAGAGGTAACTGAAAAACAGCGTAAACTCTATGAGCTTATGGCGGTGGCCGCTCCATTGGGATCCTTGGAATAAAATGACGGGACTTCAGGGATGGATCCGCCTACAACAGCTTCTATTTCTTCGTCCGACAATTCGATGTCGGATTCTTTGATTATCGCCTTCATCTCGTCTTTTGTTTTTGCGTTTTCGAGTTGTTCCCTAAGTTTTTCGTTAAGCTTCATGCTGGCACCTCCTTGAAAGGATTCTGTACAGAAACCCAGCGATTCGCTTGATCTTCTGCGTGCGCAGTTCACCCTGGCACTCCTTCAGAGCAGCTTGATGAGAACGGCTATATCGGTTTTCCCAAGCTCGCACAGCTCTACGGGGCAGCGCCGGTAGTAGTAACAGAATAATGGAATTTACAGAGGTCTTCTCATCACTGAGGGGGCCTTTTTTATTGGCGGAGAACTGCGGATACGGTATAATATTTCTGTAAGAATGTTGTATTACAGAGAGCTGTCTCGTATATAGTTTTGTAAGCGGAAATGAGCATAGGAGGGTTTCGAATGGAACTGACAGGAGATCTGAAGAAACAAGTTGAACAGGCCAAGACCAAGGAAGAAGCTCTGAAAATCAATGAACAGGCAGGCATAGAATTTACAGACGAAGAGTTGGATCAAGTAGCAGGCGGTGACTTGTTTAGCAGTCTTTTTGTCGATTGGCCCGTTGATTCCAGTGGTGAGAGCGGCTGACGATGATCTGGATCTGGTAGCCAATATGATACTTTTTACAGAATCATCCTCGGATTTCTGTATAAGTTCGGGAAGTATAGGAGGAAGCAAGATGGAACTTACAGGCAAACTGAAAGAGCAGGTTGAGCAGGCTAAAGATAAAGCAGATGCTAAGAAAATCATAGAAGAAGCCGGAATGCGTTTGAACGATGAAGAACTTGCTCTTGTTGTGGGCGGTATTAGCGATGGCGGCTCGGCGATAATAGTGCGGGATGGCCGTTATTGAACCATGTAATAGTGGAACCTTACGGATGACGAGCTGCAGCAGGTAAGCGGAGGAACTGATCTGCCGTGGGATCCAAGGCTAGATGATTATCTGATGAAAAAAATAGAGGCTGAAGAATAAAGAACTGATGGGGGTAGGCAAATATAATGGTTTATTGGGTCCGCTCCGGCATATGCTGGGGCGGATTTTTTCCTTTTGTCTCCGATGGATCCATATGATAAAAGCGTGTAAAACGGACCTAAATCAGTGTGATAAGGGTTCGTTTTTTCTTTTTAGTCTATGCCTGCTGGTTTGCAACAGTAGTATCTTCCGCTATCAGTTTTCCTGATAACAGACGATCAGATCAAATGATCATAAAAGTACTTGCAATTTACACACCAATGCTAGTATAATCTGATCATATCAATCGCCGATATGGTATAAGCGGCGGGATGAACAGGATCGCGACAGGCGATCGGGAGGTTTTATCATGAGCAGCAACAGAATCGAAAGAAAGGAAATGGCAGTTATGATGATGTCCATGATGTGCATGTGCATGCATATCCATGGATCATTTGTCGTGCCTTAAACCTTTCCTGAGCATATACAGGATATTTGAATGACAGGCACGAAAGTGTCTGTCATTTTTTGTTGCACAAAATAGGCAAGCAAGGCGGTGCTTGCTTTTGCTAAAAGGAGGAAAGATGAAAAAGACGATCTACTTTGCAGGAGGATGCTTCTGGGGGACACAGAAGTTCTTCGACCAGTTTGAAGGTGTATTAGAGACGGCAGTCGGATATGCAAATGGGGAAAAAGCAAATCCCACATACGAAGAGGTATGTAACGACAGCGGTCATGCAGAGACGGTGAAGGTAGTATATGACGAGTCGCAGATCAGCCTTAAGGAACTTCTGGAGTATTACTTCCTGATCATTGATCCGACGTCGGTTAATAAGCAGGGAGAGGATGAGGGTATCCAGTATCGAACCGGCATCTATTTTGAAGATGAAGCTGATCTTCCCGTGATCAGAGAATATGCGGATGGAGTGCAGAAGAAGCTTCCGGCACCGCTGGCGGTAGAGATCGGGAAGCTTGAAAGCTTCTATCTTGCCGAGGAGTACCATCAGAAGTATCTGGTCAAGAATCCGACAGGTTACTGTCACATCAATCCGAAGCTTTTTAAAATTTCAAAATAAAAATTTTATTTCAGGAGGAACGATTATGAAAAAGCAGATCTCACTATTTTTAACAGCAATACTGACAGCCGGCGTGCTTGCAGGCTGCGGTGCAGCAAAAGCGGCAGAAGCAGGAACGGCGCAGGATACGGCAAAGCAGGAAACAGAGCAGGCATCCGCACAGGAAGAGAAAACGGAAACTGCGGCAGATACCGATAAGAAGATCGTCATCGGTGCGAATCCCGTGCCGCATGCGGACATTCTTGACAATGCGCTGAAGGCAGCACTTGCTGAAGACGGCTGGGAACTGGAAACAGTTGTGTTTGAAGACTATGTGCTTCCGAACACTTCTTTGGAAGAGGGCGAACTTGATGCGAACTACTTCCAGACACTCGGATACATGAATCAGCAGAACACGGACGCAGGCCTTCATCTGGCGGCAGTAGCAGGTGTTCATATCGAGCCGATGGGTATCTATTCCGAGAAATACAAGTCTCTCGAAGAGCTTCCCGATGGCGCACAGATCGGTATTCCGAACGATCCGGAGAACACGGAGCGTGGTCTGAATCTTCTGGTGCAGAAGGGACTTTTGAGATCCCTTGGCGGATACGGAACAGACGATAGTGTGACAGCAGAATCCCTTGTTGATGATAAGGAAGCAAATCCGCACGGTTACCAGATCACAACGCTTGAGGCAGCAAGCCTGCCGCTTGCACTCTCCGATCTGGATGCGGCGACCATCAACGGCAACTACGCACTGGGCGCTGAACTCCCGTCCAAGTTCCCGGCTCTCGATATTGAGGAGTTCGATGACGAAACTTCCGTTCGCCGTACCAATTTCATCGTTGTAAGACAGGGCGATGAAGAGACAGAGAAAACGAAAGCAATCGTAAAAGCGATCCAGTCCGAAACTGTTAAAAAATACATTGAAGAGGCGTATAAAGGATCCGTTATTCCGTCCTTTATCGATCCGCAGTAAAGCATATGATCAGAATACACAATGTACGGAAATCCTTTCAGGACCTTGATGTCCTGAAAGGAATTTCCTTTGCAATTGAAGATAGCGAGATCTTCGGGATCATCGGACAGAGCGGAGCGGGTAAGTCAACGCTCTTAAGGTGCATAAACGGACTGGAGGCATATGATTCCGGTGAGATCGAAGTCGATGGAACGGTCGTTTCCGTTAAAGATAAAAGCAAATTGAAATATCTGCAAAAGCAGATGGGCATGATCTTTCAGGGATTCAATCTGCTTGAGAGACTCGATGTTTATGATAATGTCGCGCTTCCGCTGAAATTCTGGGGGATTTCACCGAAAACGCCGGAAAACAGAAAGAAGATTCTTGAACTGCTCGGACTCGTGGGGCTTGAAGACAAAGTACATGCAAAGCCCAGGGAACTTTCCGGCGGACAGAAGCAGCGCGTGGCGATTGCAAGGGCACTTGTGTTGGATCCGCGTTTTCTCTTGTGTGACGAGGCGACAAGCGCACTCGATCCGGAGATTACAAAGGAGATTCTGGGACTTTTGCAGAAGATCAACAGGGAACTGGGCATCACGATCGTGATCGTGACGCATCAGATGGAGGTCGTAAAGCAGGTTTGCGATCGAGTTGCTTTCTTAAGTGACGGCGTCGTTCTCGCAGAAGGTAAGCCGGAGGATCTTTTCGTAAAACCGGATCGCCCCGAGATCAGGTCCTTCCTGCGTGAGGAGAGTAATCTGCTTCCCAAAGAGGGCGTGAATATTCAGCTCTTTTTCTCAGGGGAAGGTTCGGATGAGCCTGTCGTGACACATATGGCTAGGACGCTTCAGCGGGATTTTTCCATCTGCTGGGCGAAACTGGAAGACTTTCGTGAGAATGTGTATGGCAGCCTTGTAATCAATGTGAGAAAAGAAGACCGGGAGAGCGTTTGCGCATTCCTGGATGAGAAAAAAGTAGCGTGGGAGGTGATCAGCTGATGGGAATCATTTCAACGACCGGCATGACGAAAATTATCTTTGACTCACTCGGTCAGACGCTTTATATGGTATTCTGGTCAACTGTTTTTTCTGTTATACTCGGTTTTATACCGGCAGTGATCATGACATTGACTGCACCGGACGGGCTTCACCCGATCCGCTGGGTTTATGAAGTACTCAGTTTTATTGTGAATGTATTTCGGAGTTTTCCGTTTATCATTCTGCTGGTGATCCTGATCCCGTTTACGAGACTGATGGTCGGTAAAGCGATCGGAACGACTGCTTCCATCGTGCCGCTTACCATCTCGGCGATTCCGTTTATCGCAAGGGTGTTTGAGAGCAGCCTTCGTGAGACCGACCATGGCGTTATCGAGGCGGCCAGATCATTCGGTGCATCGAATCTGCAAATCCTGCTTCGCGTTTACGTGAAGGAGTCGATTCCGCGCATGCTGAATGGGATCGTACTGCTTGTGATCTCGCTGATCGGCTATTCTGCAATGGCGGGGACCGTTGGCGGCGGCGGGATCGGTGATATTGCGATCCGATACGGGTATCAGCAGTATAAGACGGATTATCTCGTGGTATGTTCCGTTATCCTGATCATTTTTGTCCAGATCATCCAGATGATCGGCAATCGTATGTACAAGCAGTTATCTTAAGAAAAGAGGGCGATTGAATGGCAGACTATGAATTGATAAAAGAACAGGCCGCTGCGTTTGCGGAAGCGGAGAATGATTATGTACCGCTTCTTGCGAATGTATCG
>JAIKWO010000053.1 GCA_024684675.1 Lachnospiraceae bacterium | reverse complement strand
AGCCTACTCGACATGATGTGGCATATGGCGGGGATTCTTCTTGATCGTCAACGCACAGTCTGCGATCACACGCACAATATCCGGCATATTGTCATTAGACTTCTTCTCGATCTCGGAGATCAGCTTGCCCTTCTCCGTGCTGACATAGCGCGGCTTGATGCGGTTTAAGGACATGGCCAGCAGGTCGCGCTTGCACATCCTGCACTTGCAGATACCATACGTTTCAATGTGCTTCTCGATCTCTCGTCCCACGATATCTTCCATGATATTGTTACAGGTGATCCGCTGGTTACCAAGGATCGTATTCTTGACGCGATTCAGGAAAAACGTGTCATGCAGAGGTTTGATGATAATGTCTTCCGCGCCGATCTGAAGCAGATCGTTCACATCGGCCTCATTTTCGTCGTTCAAAACAACCACAACCGGAATCTTTCGAAGGCGCTGTGACAGCTTGATGAGCTGCAAAAGCTCAACACCTGAGATCACGGGCGCGTGAACGCCGGTGATCAGTATGTCCGGAACATAAGGATCCGCCTTCAGATAAGAGAAGGTCTCTTTCCCATCCGCAGAAGCAATTACCTTATAGCCTTCGTTCATCAAGAGTGCAGAATAATGATTTCTGTCCTCTTCGTCACAATTCATAAGCAAAACAACGCTGCCCCTCGCACTCATATACGAACTCCCATCAAGAAAACGTCACGCTAAATGCGCAACTACCTATTTTGCTACGATATTGATAATCTTACCGGGAACATAGATCTCTTTGATCACGTTACCGCTCAGTCTGTTGCCAAGTGCTTCTTTCGCTTTTGCGATCGCATCATCCTTTGCAATATCTTTTGCCACGTTGATGACACAACGCGTCTTGCCGTTCACCTGAACTGCGATCTCCACCTCATCGTCAGCCATCGCTGCCTCATCAGCCTTGGGCCATACTGCATGGAATACGGAATCTGTTCCGCCGAGCACGCGCCACAGTTCTTCGGAAATGTGCGGTGCAAACGGTGCAAGTAAAACAACTGCCGTACGAAGCGTCTCACGATCAACGCCGCCGTTCTTGGCCATCTCAACGAGCTTATTGGTGTATTCCATGAAACCGGAAACAACCGTATTCAAACTGAAATTCTCGAGACGCTGTGTGATATCAAAGGTCATCTTATGACGGATCTTTACAAGTTCATCCGTTTCCTTTGCCTCAAGCGGTGCATTGTCCTGAACGAGTCTCCAGAACTTGGTAAGGAAACGATAGATCCCTTCCATGCCGCGATCGTCCCAGATGGAATCAAGCTCCGGCGGTCCGATAAACAGCTCATACATACGAAGGGAATCGCATCCGTAATCTCTTACAATGTCATCCGGTGATACGATGTTGCCAAGCGACTTGCTCATCTTGGTCGCAGCACCTGTTACCTTGTCGCGACCGCATACCATGCCCTGGTTGAAGAGCTTCTTAAACGGCTCATCAAAGTCCACCACACCGATGTCATGCAGGAATTTTGTATAGAATCTGGAGTAAAGCAGATGCAGGACCGCATGTTCCACACCACCGATATACATATCAACGGGAAGATACTTATCGGCTTTCTCTTTGCTTACCAGTTCGTTCTTGTTCTTGCTGTCTACATAGCGCAGGAAATACCAGGAAGACCCTGCCCACTGCGGCATCGTATTGGTCTCACGCTTCGCGGGAGCCCCACACTGCGGGCATGTTGTATTGACCCACTCTTTGATATCCGCGAGCGGTGATTCTCCTGTACCGGTCGGCTGATAGGACTCAACCTCGGGAAGGAGGAGCGGAAGCTGATCTTCCGGAACCGGAACACAACCGCACTTCTCACAGTGAACGATCGGGATCGGCTCACCCCAGTAACGCTGACGGGAGAATACCCAGTCACGCAGTTTATAGTTTACGGTCTTCTTGCCGAAGCCCTTCTTTTCAATCATGATCGGTGCTTCTTTTTTCAGAACGGCACTCTCCATGCCATTCCAGTCACCGGAATTGATCATCACGCCGGATGCCTCTGTATACGCTTCCGTCATGTTTTCGATCTCTTTG
This sequence comes from Lachnospiraceae bacterium, assembly GCA_024684675.1. GTDB lineage: Bacteria > Bacillota > Clostridia > Lachnospirales > Lachnospiraceae > VSOB01. The sequence continues at coordinate 939 of JAIKWO010000053.1, read as the reverse complement.
CCGTCTTTTGCGATGACCTGGATGATCGGAATGTTAAATTTCGTTGCGAATTCAAAGTCTCTGTCATCATGCGCAGGTACGCACATGATCGCCCCGGTACCGTAATCCGCAAGTACATAATCGGAAAGCCAGATCGGAACCTTCGCGCCGTTGATCGGGTTGATCGCATAGGTGCCGGTGAATACACCGGTCTTCTCCTTGTCCTGCATTCTGTCGACATTGGACTTCATGGAGGCTGCATAGATATAGTCATCAACCGCTTTCTTTGTTTCCGGTGTGGCAAGCGATGCGGCCAGCTTATGCTCCGGTGCGAGTACCATAAATGTCGCACCATAGAGCGTATCCGGTCTCGTTGTATAAACCGTGATCTTCTCGTCTCGGCCTTCTACCGCAAAATCAACCTCTGCGCCGTAGGATTTGCCGATCCACTCGGTCTGCATCTTCTTAACCTTTTCGGGCCAGTCAAGCTTATCAAGATCGGCAAGGAGTCTGTCCGCGTATTTCGTGATACGGAGCATCCACTGTTTTAGATTCTTCTTTGTAACATCAGCGCCGCAGCGTTCGCATTTGCCGTTAACGACCTCTTCGTTTGCAAGACCCGTCTTACAGGAAGGACACCAGTTGATCGGCATCTCCTTTTCGTATGCAAGGCCTTCCTTGAACATCTTGACAAAGATCCACTGCGTCCATTTATAAAACTCCGGATCTGTCGTGTTCACTTCCATATCCCAGTCGTAAAGCGCTGCGATCTGATTGATCTGACGCTTAATGTTCTTTACATTCTCTGCCGTAGACTTTGCGGGATGAACGCCCATCTTGATCGCGTAGTTCTCTGCCGGAAGTCCAAAAGCATCCCATCCCATCGGATGAATGATGTAGTGACCGCCGTTCAGCATCTTATAACGGCTCCACACATCGGAAATAACATAACCTCTCCAG
>JAIKWO010000105.1 GCA_024684675.1 Lachnospiraceae bacterium | reverse complement strand
GCAGCATTGCAACCGGCGGCGGTGGCGGCTCTTCCTATCTTCTCTATGAAGGGAAGAAGATCCTGTCGGCTGCCGGCGGCGGCTCTGCCACAATGACGCTCAAACGCCATGAACTGCGTACACAGTATGGTGCATCCGGCGGCGGGTCTTCCTTGATCGAGAATGCAGGAGACCTTACCTGGATGACGGATGATGTGAAGGTCATGGAATCGGGCAAAAATAAAGGCAACGGAAAGATCATTTTCAAACTGGTTCGTCCTCGCATCGGCATGGAACTCCATCAGGATCATGATGATTGGACTAAGGACGAAGTTACGGTTCGCGCTGAGATCACATCAACAGGTGAAGGTGTAGAGGAGGATTGCTTTTTCTGGGAATATGAGCCGAAAGGAGATGCGGATGAGGCTACGCCGGAAGGTGCGCCGCTTGGCGAATGGACCGGTGAGGATTCGATCATGGTGCATACAAACGGAACCGTGACCTGCAAGGTGCGTGATGTAAATGGAAACGAAGAGGAAGCTGTCCTGAAGGTGACCAATATTGACCGAAAGGGACCGCGCATCTCCCCGGAATTCTCCCCGCGTGACTGGACGATGGATCCTGTGACGCTCACAATCAAGGCGAGTGATGAAGATGGCTGCGGGCTCGCGGATGAGGGGTATCTCTGGAGCGATGACACAGAAATTCTGCCGGACGATGAAGGCGATTATGAGCTGCAATGGAATTCGGTGACATCCAAAATATATGAGGAGAACACTTCAGTGACCGTAGCTGTCCGTGACAAACTCGGAAACCGTACGGAAAAGACGATTCGGATCACCAATATCGACAGAACGGCGCCGACTGTACATCTGGTGCCGGAAGGAAAATGGACATCCGGTGAGATGACTTTTACGATCGAAGCTTCGGATCTGCAACCGGACGGTGAGACGGAAGGATCCGGTCTTTCGGAAGAAGCTTATTCGGTAGACGGAGAGAATTATACAAATGAGCGGACGATCCTCGTAAAAGAGCCCGGAACCGTAACGGTTTGGGTGCGAGATCAACTCGGAAACCTAACGGAGAGTCATATCAGTGTAGCATATGATAAGCCGAAGAACGAAGGCGGCAAAAGTGACGACGGCAAAAGCGGAAGCGGCAAAGGCGGCAAAGGCGGCAAGAGCAGCGGAAGTGGTGAAGGCGCAGGCAAAAATGAAGGTGAGACTTCTCCGGCCGGTGAAGGCACGATTCCTGCAGCAGAAGAAGTTCCTGTAGAGATCCCGGGGATCGATACAACCTCCGCACTTGGAAATATCAATCTGAATGCAGCCAAAGAAGCACTGCAGACAGGACGAAAAGCAAAGCGAAGGTCTGAAAGCGGCGCAGAGGATGCGATGCGATACGGTGTTGTTACCAAAGAAGAGCCTGCATTTTCCGAGATTGTGAGAGCACTCTCCGAAGGCGACGAAATGCAGATCGAAAGCCTTGATAAGGATAACGCTCGTGCCGGTGCGCAAAAGGACAGTGACGGCAACGGACTTACGGCGGAAGATGGCGTAAAAAGCGGCATTCTTGCATCTTTAGGATCCGGTGCGAAATGGGTGATGCGAATCATCCAGAAGTGGAAACGTGAGATTACGTATTCGCTCGGCGGACTGATCTTTTTCAGTCTCCTCGGGCTCGGCGCGGTACTCTTTTTGGTATGGAAACGGAAAAAAAGGAATTGAATCCCTCTTTTTTTTATACTATGATAGTGTAAGTATATCTGTACGGAAGGAGACCTTAATGGATCACGTTTTTTTGGAAGTCCTTGTCGCAAGAAAGAGAAGTACTCTGATGACGATCTTGAAAATCTGGGGTGCGATTCTGACTGTGGCCGGATTTCTGGGAACGTCCATGAACCTCCTTTTTTTAATACCTCTTTTGGGCGGCGCATTTTTGGCGGGATATGCCTGGATGCATGAAAAGACGGAATTTGAGTACAGTTACTTTGAACGAGAGTTATCTGTAGACAGGATTTTGGCGAAGAGCAGTCGTAAACGCATGGCAGTCTACAATCTGGACGAACTGGAAGCGGCGGCGCCCACCGGCTCCTACCACCTGGACGGCTACATGAACCGCAAATATGATGTGAAGGATTACGGATCCCATTCGGGAGCACGAACCTTTGAAATGTATTTCGGCGGGCGTATCAAGGTGGTTCTTGATTGGGATGACGAGCTGATGGATGCGATGAGAAGCGCTTCTCCGAGCAAGATTTTTCTGCAGTAACAGGTTGAAGAACGGAGGAGGATGAAAAAATGGGTCAGATTATCGCTGAAGGCATTACGTTTGACGATGTACTGCTTGTACCGGGATATTCCAAGGTGATCCCGAACCAGGTTGATCTTACTACCTGGCTGACAAAAAGTATCAAGCTCAACATTCCGATGATGAGCGCCGGCATGGACACGGTTACCGAACACAGGATGGCGATCGCGATGGCCAGACAGGGTGGTATCGGTATCATTCACAAGAACATGTCGATCGAGGCACAGGCAGAAGAGGTCGATAAGGTAAAACGTTCCGAGAACGGTGTTATCACCGATCCATTTTCGCTGACTCCCGATCATACATTAGCGGATGCGGATGCGCTGATGGGCAAATTCCGTATTTCCGGTGTGCCGATCACGGAAGGCAGGAAGCTGGTCGGCATCATTACGAACCGTGATCTGAAGTTTGAAACGGATTTCACACAGAAGATCAAGGAATGCATGACTTCCGAGGGACTCATTACCGCAAAGGAAGGCATTACGCTGGAAGAGGCTAAAAAGATTCTTGGCAAAGCACGCAAGGAGAAGCTTCCGATCGTAGATGACGATTTCAATCTGAAGGGTCTTATCACGATCAAGGACATTGAGAAAACGATCAAATATCCACTTGCAGCCAAGGATGCGCAGGGAAGACTGCTTTGCGGCGCGGGTGTCGGTATTACGGCAAATGTACTTGACCGTGTCGGCGCTCTTGTGGATGCAAAGGTCGATGTGATCGTTCTTGACTCCGCGCACGGTCACTCCGAGAATGTACTCACATGTCTGCGCATGATCAAGGAAAAATATCCGGATGTACAGGTTATAGCAGGTAATGTGGCGACCGGTGAAGGCACGAAGGCATTGATCGAAGCAGGTGCGGATGCCGTAAAGGTCGGTATCGGTCCCGGTTCCATCTGTACGACGCGTATCGTTGCGGGCATCGGTGTTCCGCAGATCTCCGCGATCATGGATTGCTATGCGGTCGCAAAGGACTACGGTATTCCGATCATTGCAGATGGCGGTATCAAGTACTCCGGTGATATGACCAAGGCGATCGCGGCAGGCGGTAATGTCTGCATGATGGGCAGTATCTTTGCCGGATGCGATGAAAGTCCGGGAACATTCGAGCTTTTCCAGGGCAGAAAGTACAAGGTATATCGCGGTATGGGTTCAATCGCGGCGATGGAGAACGGCAGTAAGGATCGCTATTTCCAGTCCGATGCCAAGAAGCTTGTTCCGGAAGGTGTCGAAGGTCGTGTTGCATACAAAGGAACCGTAGAAGATACGGTATTCCAGTTAATGGGCGGTCTTCGTTCCGGTATGGGATACTGCGGTACGCAGTCGATCGAAGAGTTGAAGCAGAACGGCAAGTTTGTGAAGATTTCCGCTGCTGCACTTCGTGAGAGCCATCCGCATGACATTCATATCACAAAAGAAGCACCAAATTACAGTGTGGACGAATAAAAGAAAGAGCCGGGGATTCCGATTTTGAATCCCCGGCTTTGCTTTTGGGTCTTTAATCAACCAAAATCTGAAGTTCAACCGTGTTGCCGCTTTGATCGGGCTCTAAAATATCACTTTCGATCGCCAGAAAATGCTTTCCGCGAAGCGACAGTTCATTGATATAAGCGCCTTTATCGATCACACGTGTCGTCTCTTTGCGGCAATTATACTCGCCTGCGGGAAGGATCCGGACACGCTTGTCCGTTGCATCCGCTTCGCCTGTGATGTGGACGAAGATGAAGCGCTCGACTGTCCCGTCCGGTTTGTACTCATAAAGAAGACCGGCAGGATATTCTGCTTTCATGCCAAGAAGCTGTGCCAGCATGAATAGACGCAGGATCTTTTGGCTGTAATTGTCTTCCGTTTCGTTATAGGGCGCTGTCAGGATGGCACGTTTTTCCAGATGGCAGGGCCGGAATGAGCGCGCTTCCTGTGCGGCTTTTTCCACTGTATCAAGCGCGATCTGCACAGTCTCGAGGCGCTTGCGGATATCCATGATCTTCTGCTCGGCCATCAGCTTGCCGTCATAGAGAAGATCGCGGAAACGGAACGCACCGGATTCATCGCGGTATTTGTCAAAATCGCGAAGCGCGATGCCAAGCTCGATACACAGACTGACCGCATCCAAAAGCGGGAGCTGTTCTTCTTTATAGTAACGGTAATTCGTCACCGGATCCGTATAGGCGGGACGAAAGACGCCGATCTCATCGTAATAACGAAGGGACTTGATGCTGACTCCTTTGAGCTTTGCAACTTTCCCGATTGACAGATATCCTTTCATGAAAAACCTCCATAACTCTACCCCATAGGAACAGTTTTAGTATGCCATAAAATGACCCGGCGGGCAACATCTTTCCGCGATAGACTTTTCTTTTCAGAATGATTAAGCTACAATAGTCATTAGATTTTTTGCAGAAAGAAAATGGGAAGATCATGACAAAATACGAGTTTACGGATCTTTTAAGAAGCGCACTGTCGGTGAAGCTTCCGGCTTCGGAAGTTTCTGAGCATGTCCGCTATTATAATGAATACATTGACGGTCGCATCCGAATGGGCGAGTCGGAAGAAGATGTCCTGGCATCGCTTGGCGATCCGCGTCTTCTTGCACGGACGATCATTGATACTTCGCCGACCGCGGAAGATCGCGTTGAGAGTGAAAGCGGCTCTGCGGAGGAAAAAAGCAGCGCAGGTACTTCTTGGAAATTGCCCCGTTTGAATCCGTTCTGGGTTGCACTGTTTGTTGCTGTGGTCATTTTATTTGGGATCCTGAGTTTTGTCGGTGCCGTGATCTACTATTTGGCGCCGGTGCTGATCCCGGTTCTCTTGATCATATGGTTTATCAATGTCTTTAAGCGGGGTGGATTTCGATGAGACGATTTGAACTGATCGCACCGTGCCACTTTGGACTTGAATCGGTCTTAAAACGCGAGATTACGGATCTGGGGTATGAAGTGACCACTGTGGAAGACGGCAGGGTCACTTTCTTTGGCGATGAAGAGGCTCTTTGCCGGGCAAACGTATTCCTTCGGACAGCGGAGCGGATTCTGATCAAGATCGGCAGTTTTCACGCAGAGACATTTGAAGAGCTCTTTCAAGGGATCAAGGCGCTTTCCTGGGAGGATTACATCCCGAAGAACGGTAAATTCTGGGTGGCAAAGGCATCCAGCGTAAAGAGCAAACTTTTCAGTCCTTCCGACATTCAGTCGATCGTGAAGAAGGCGATGGTAGAGCGTTTAAAGGGAAGATACGCGGTTAACTGGTTTCCGGAGGACGGCGAGTCTTTTCCGCTGCGCGTTTTTCTCATGAAAGATGAAGTGACGGTCGGTCTTGATTCAACAGGGGAATCGCTTCATAAAAGAGGTTATCGGAAACTAACCGCTAAGGCGCCTATCGCGGAAAACCTTGCGGCGGCGCTGATTATGCTGACACCTTGGAAGAAAGACAGGATCCTGGTTGATCCGTTCTGCGGAAGCGGCACGATCCCCATTGAGGCAGCGATGATGGCTGCAAACATTGCACCGGGTATGAACAGAAGCTTCACGGCAGAAAACTGGCCGCATATCATCGAGAAGAGACAGTGGTACGATGCAGTGGACGAGGCGCAGGAAATGATGACGCCTGATGTGCCGACAGACATTCAGGGGTACGATCTTGACGATGAGATGGTTATGATCGCAAGACAGAACGCGAAGCTGGCAGGTGTGGACAAGCTGATCCACTTTCAGCGGCGTGATGTTGCGGCTCTGAGTCATCCGAAAAAGTACGGCTTTCTCATCACGAATCCGCCTTATGGAGAGCGACTCGAAGAGAAAACAGCGCTTCCGCAGCTCTATCGCACGATCGGTGAGCGATATCGTGAGCTTGACGCCTGGTCGATGTACCTTATTACAGCGTA
>JAIKWO010000094.1 GCA_024684675.1 Lachnospiraceae bacterium | reverse complement strand
TCTTCTGTTACTTCAAAAGGAAGGTTTTTGGTTGATTGTGTCTTTACGCATGCAGCCTCAGCTACTTTGCGAAGTTCGGCCTCTTTTACGTCCGTAATGCCAAGATCGGCAAAGCATACCGGAAGACCCATGGCAATGGAATAATCAAGGATCCGATTGAACTCCTCATCGGAAACCTTCTCCAGTACGAGCTGCGCAAGAAGTCCGAAAGCGACTTTCTCGCCATGCATCGCACCATGTGCCTGCTCAACATATGCAAAACCGTCATTGATCGCATGTGCGGCCGCAAGTCCCCCACTTTCAAAACCGACACCGGAAAGCAGAATACTTGCCTCGAGTACGTTCTCGAGCGCTTCGTTCGGCTCTTTAGCCTCGACAGCCTTCTTGGCTTCAAGGCCATACGTTAAGAGCAGATCATTACATAACTTCGCCATCGCCATCGCGGTGTTCGTCGCGTTGGCACGGCACATATTTCTCGCACCGGATGCTTTGCATGCTCTTGCCTCATAATATGTAGCAAGTGCATCGCCGATCCCGGCAACGAAAAATCGTACGGGCGCCTGGGCAATGATCTCTGTATCAACCAGCACAAGGTCAGGGTTGTGCTTGGAATAGATGACTTTGACAACTACTCCTTCTTCATTATACACAACACTGAGTCCTGAGCAAGGAGAATCATTGGATGCAATGGTCGGAACGATCACGGATACCGCATTCAGGTAAGTGGCAACCGCTTTGCCCGTGTCAATCACTTTACCGCCGCCGAGAGTGATGACCGCATCGCAGCCGGCTTCTTTGCCGACAGCCGTTACACGTTCGATCTCAGCGAGGGAACACTGCGGTCCGCACTCTTCGAATACGTACTGCAGTTCAAACTCGTCAAGTGTCGCTTTGAGTGTCTCTCCAAAGCGTTTCCTGGAGTTTGCGCTTAAAAGAATCAGAAATTTCGTGCCCATTTTCTTGACATGCTTTCCAAGGTTCTTTAATTCACCGCTTCCCTGGATGTACTGACAAGGGCATTTGATAGCGTTTGCCATATTTATCTCCTGTTATTTTTTGTCAATATGTGCGATTCTCTTCGCCATATCCTTCTTAGCTTCCATGTTGGCCTGTCTTGCGATCATGATACGCTGTGCCTGCGGTGAGCCTGCGCCGTGCATAGACTCTGTCTTGTAGCCGACAGCAGCTGTACCGAGTGTCAGGTTCTCGATGAGACGCATAATCTTCAATCTGTCTTCCATCGGAACTGCACTAACACCTGCAAGATACTTTCTGATGTAGTGGCCAACTTCTTCGCTGTTAAGGTCTGCTTCCGAAGGAGCCGTAACCATCAAGCCGCCTGCGATATCTTCAGCAAGTCTGCCGATCTCGTACGGGAATCTGGTAACGTTCTGCTTACATACGTTTGCAAGAAGAAGGTCGATCAGATAGCCGCCGGATTTGGTCGGCTGACCCTGCGCACTACATGCGATACCGCCGCAGAACAGTGTCTCATTCAGGTGAACCATCTCGATCAGCTTATCCTTAACGTGGGAAGCCTTTGCCGCACCGTTGTAGTCAGCAGCAAGTGCAGTTGCACCGATCAGGACATCGCCTACGCCGACTTTACATCCGCCGTAGCTCTGTCTGTGGAAGCCTGCGAAACGCTCTACGATCATACCCGCGAATTCAACTTCGCCGTTTAAGAAAATACGATCGTTGGGAACGAATACATCATCAAAGATCGTAAGGGCTTCTACACCACCGTATGTGCAGTTACCGCAGTCGATGCAGCCGCCTTCTGTCTTTCTGGTATCGCAGGACTGACGACCGATGATGAGCTTGATGCCCTTTGTATCAGTCGGGATCGCAAATGCGATCGCATAATCCTTATCCTCTTCTCTCATGGCGATCGTAGGCATTACGATCACTTCGTGAGAGTTGCAGATACCTGTCTGATGTGCTTTACAGCCTCTTACAACAACGCCGTCCGGTCTTCTCTCTACTACGTGAAGATACAGGTCCGGATCTGCCTGCTGATGAGGCGCAAGGCCTCTGTCACCCTTAACGTCTGTCATAGCGCCGTCAACGGTGAGGTCGTTCTCCTGAACGTATTCAAGGAACTTCTTGAAATTCTCATGGTACTTTGTACCGTACTTCTCATCGATCTCGAATGTGGAGCTGTAAAGTGCATTGTTCGCATCCATACCTACACATCTCTGGAAGCATGCAGCTGTTCTCTGGCCGAGAAGTCTCTGCATTTTAACTTTGTTCATCAGATCTTCTGTGTTCTGATGAATATGGGTGAAACGGTTGATCTCATGGCCGGTCAGATGG
>JAIKWO010000091.1 GCA_024684675.1 Lachnospiraceae bacterium | reverse complement strand
GTCATGATAACGGAGAGGCTTCGCATCCGTGAGATTACGACAGATGATCTGCCTGCACTTTTTCGCCTGTATGACGATCCGGATGTGACAGCGTATATTGAGCCCCTTTTCCCTTATGAAGAGGAGCGGGAGTACACCGAGAATTATATCAAATATGTATACGGTCTGTATGGATACGGTATGTGGATCGTGGAGAGAAAGTCGGGCGATTCATGGGAGATGATCGGACGCGCCGGTATCGAGCAGAAGAATGATCGGCTGGAGATGGGGTATATGCTGGGAAATGCGTTCCGGCATATGGGCTATGCCTATGAGGCCTGTAGCGCGATCCTTTTGTTTGCTTGGGAAAACACGGATGAACAAGCTGTCTATTGTGTAGTGAACAAAAAAAATAAAGCCTCGATCCGGCTTCTTGAAAAGCTTGGCTTTCTTCCCCATTTCCGTGAGGATATGGAAGGATCCGAAAGCATTTATATCAAGAATCGTCCGAATGGGCTTTAATCGCGAGGAAGTACCTTTTCGACATACAGTTCCGGGGTCTCTGCAAGATCGATGAAGTTGACGCCGCTTTGGATAACGGGGCGTCCAAGCTTTCCACGGTTGATGAATACGACGAGTCCGACAGACTGATCGTTCAAAAGCACGGGGCAGTTTAAGTAGCTGTTTACTGCATTTTCCAGGAAAGTTACGATGAATCTGGTGTCAAAGAAAGACGTGTTGTCCTCTAAATATTCGATCGCACGGAACGGTGACAGATGCTGATAGTACGGCTGCTCACCCGTGATGGAATGATACATGTCGCAGATCGCAACGATCTTCGCATAACGGTCGATCTTTTGACAGGACAGTGCGTGGGGATAACCGGTGCCGTCGCATCTTTCGTGATGCATGAGGGCACTTTTTTTAATGGTTTCATCGATACCGTAATTGCCAAGGAATTGATAGCCTTTTTCGGTATGCGACATATAGAGCTGTCGTTCCTCTTCGGTCATATCGGCTTTTTCTGACAAAAGTTCTTTCGGGAGCTCCATTTTCCCAATATCATGGAACAGACCGCATGCTGCGGCTAGGCGACATTCTTCACGATCCATTCTAAGCCATCCTGCAAGAATATGGCAAAGGAGCGAGGTGTTGATGGAATGTGCATAGATTGACCGGTCGAATTCCTTCATATGAAGCATCATCTCAAGAAAATCGACATCTTTGCCGTTAATTGTCAGGAGCGATAGAACCTGATCAAGCAGACGCGGTTCGTCGAGTGCGGTGTTCTTTTGTATCAGGTTTTCCAATTCGGCCCGGAACGAGTCAAGCTGCGCTTTGTAGAATGCTTTGAACTGCGCTACCTCTGCGGCGTGCTGCTCTTTTACCATGTCCTCAAACGGATAGTAGAAATGACGTTTCGGGATTGTAATGGAGCCGTTAGGGGATGTAAATGAATCCTGCGTATCAGGTTCTGCCGGACTCTCTGAAGCTTTCATGGTCTCCTGTTTGCGCAGGTCTTCATCCGTCATGACCAGAACGGATCTTACGGAGTGTGAGGTCATCATTCGGATGATCGGTTGCGTCAAAACAGCTCCTTTTGCGACCAAAAGATGGTCACCGAAGGAGTAGATATCTTCAGCGGCGATCATTCCCGCCTTTAATTGGAAAGGGAAAAGCCTCATCATATCGGGGGTATCCTTTTACGCTTTATACATGTGTATAAGTATAATACAATAATAATTTTTTCAGCGGTAAAGTGTCAATTGTTTAGAGCGTATTTGGCGGGTAACAATGCAGATATCTTGCATTATGATACGTCTTCTTATAATATAATAAGTATTTTAAGAAAAATGACAGAATACGAGAGGGAAAAGTGATGATAGCTAAGCATTATGAAGACATGTTACAGGGAAAATCCGTGATTCGTCAGCTCTCTGAGTTTGCGACGGCAAGAGGGAAAGAGATCGGCTACGAGAATGTTTTTGATTACAGTCTCGGGAATCCGTCTGTTCCGGTTCCGCAAGCCGTAACGGATACGATGATCCGCCTTTTGCAGGAGAAGGATCCGATGGAACTTCACGGTTACAGCCCATCGCTTGGCATTCCGTCCGTACGGGAAAAGGTGGCTGCATCTCTTGAAAAGCGTTTCGGCCTTCCATATACGGCAGATGAGATCTTCATGACGAGTGCGGCGGCGGCGGCAATCTCGCATGCGCTTCGTGCGGTTACGATTCCCGGCGATGAAGTCCTCACTTTTGCTCCCTGCTTTTCCGAATACTATCCGTATGTGAACGGGACGGGCGCGCACTTAAAAGCAGTACCCGCAGATCTTGCCTCGTTCCAGATTAATTTCAACGCATTCGAAGAGATGCTGACAGAGAAAGTAACGGCGGTCCTGATCAATACGCCGAACAATCCTTCCGGTGTTGTGTATTCGTCGGCGACCTTAAAGACGCTGGCCGATATCCTCACAAAGAAGAGCGAAGCCTTCGGGCATCCGATCTACCTGATTTCTGATGAACCGTATCGCGAGATCGTCTTCAAAGGTGTGGAAGCACCGTTTGTATCATCCTTCTATGACAATACGCTGATGTGCTATTCCTATTCCAAAGCACTTTCATTCCCGGGCGAACGTATCGGTTATCTGGCAGTGAACCCGGCGTGCAAGGATGCAAAGAAGATCGTGCAGATGTGCGGCCAGATCTCCAGAGAGATCGGCCATAACTGTCCGTCTTCGCTGATGCAGCTGACGATTGCGGAGAATCTGTATATCACATCCGATATCTCGGTTTATGAGACGAATCGGAATATCTTGTACAAAGAGCTGACCTCCCTTGGCCTTACCTGCACGGAGCCGGGCGGCACATTCTATATCTTCCCGAAGGCACCGATGGCGGACTCCAAGGCATTCAGCGAAAAGGCAAAAGAATTCGACCTCATTCTCGTGCCCGGAGACGGCTTCGGATGTCCCGGTTACTTCCGTATGGCATACTGTATTGATACGGAGAAAGTGGAGCGTTCTCTTGATGCGATCCGAAAGCTCGTTGCGGCTTGCTAAAGACAGGTTTTTGGATATATAGCGGCATTATTAAAAGAATGTAAACTGTCTGAAAATGATTGCCTATATGATAAACAAATGCTACAATACCATCAAGGAGATATAAAATGCAGTTAATGCTATTTTCTCTCAAATAGAGCCGAGTGCTCCATAACGTGAAGGAGGATATAAGAGTATGAAATACGTATGTCAGGTTTGTGGCTATGTTCATGAAGGCGATTCCGCACCGGATAAGTGCCCGGTTTGTAATGCACCCGCTTCCAAATTTACCAAGCAGGAAGGTGAGATGACATGGGCTGCTGAGCATGTGGTGGGTGTTGCACAGGGTGTCAGCCAGGATATCATCGATGACCTGCGTGCAAACTTTACTGCAGAGTGCACCGAAGTCGGCATGTATCTCGCAATGGGACGCGTTGCACACAGAGAAGGTTATCCGGAGATTGGATTATACTGGGAGAAGGCTGCTTACGAAGAAGCAGAGCATGCTGCGAAGTTTGCAGAGCTCCTTGGCGAAGTGGTAACCGATTCCACGAAGAAGAATCTGGAGATGCGTATCGAAGCTGAGAACGGTGCGACCGCAGGCAAGACCGATCTTGCAAAGAGAGCGAAAGCGGCAAATCTCGATGCAATCCATGATACGGTTCATGAGATGGCAAGGGACGAGGCAAGACACGGCAAGGCATTCCAGGGTCTATATAACAGATATTTCAAGTAAATGATAATCAACAAGAGGGCGACCGTCGGTCGCCCTTATTTTGTGCAAAATCGAGAGGTTTCTTTTTGCTCATACAACTGTTATAGTTAAGTAGAATATAAATATCCAACACGAGAGACATGTGCGGAGATGAGGAGGATAATATGTCGATCAGTGATGTTGGCATGCTGTTTAAGTTTGTAGGCGGTATCGGCTTTTTCTTATACGGTATGCATGTTATGGCGGACGGCTTACAGAAAGCAGCCGGGAACCGCATGAAATCCATGCTTGGATTTTTTACCAAAAACCGTTTTGTTGCGGTCGTGATGGGTGCGCTCATCACAGCACTTCTGCAGAGTTCTACGGCAACAACGGTTATGACGGTTGGTTTTGTTAATGCGGGTATGCTGACGCTTAAGCAAGCGGTTGGTGTGATCATGGGTGCCAATATCGGTACCACGTTCACGGCGTGGCTTGTATCGCTCAGCGAACTCGGAATGTCATTTAAACCCGAATTCATCGCCCCCCTGCTTGTCGGGCTTGGTGCCTTCGGTGTCCTTTTTTCCAAGAGTGAACAGAAAAAGAAGATCGGTGAGATCATTGTCGGATTCGGTGTGCTGTTTATCGGCTTCGGTTTTATGTCGGAAGCGATCGCACCTTATAAGAACGCGCAGATCTTTTACGATACATTCAGCGTGCTTGGTAACAATCCGATCCTGGCGATTCTTGCCGGTATCGTTGTAACGGCGATCATGCACAGCTCAGCGGCTTCTGTCGGCATTCTGCAGACACTTGCCATGAACGGCATCGTGACATGGCAGTCGGCTGTGTTTATTACACTCGGTCAGAATATCGGTACCTGTATCACGGCAGTTTATTCGGGCGCCGGCGCGAGCACCAATGCAAAGCGCGCCTCCATTTTGCACCTTCTGTTCAATGTATTCGGTGCGATCTGGTGTGGTATTCTGGCGTATATTATTTTCCGGTTCCGTACGGATATTGCTCTTAAAACGATCTCAAGTGTGGATATCTCTATTTTCCATACAGTGTTTAATACAAGTAATACGCTTATCCTGTTCCCGCTTGCAGGTGTTATGGTACGCCTCTCTGAGAAGATTATTCGCGAGAAGCATGTGCTGCCTACAGAAGACGAAACGATCGAGAGTGCAAAGATCGAAGAAGTACGTCGCCATCTCGACCGTCGTATCCTGAAGAACCCGAGTTTTGCGATTGAAACAGGCGTACAGCAGGTACTGGCGATGGCGGATATCGCCCGAGGGAATTTCTATCTGGCGCTGGAAGCTTTTAACGAGACGGAAAAAGAGCCGGCCAAGGCGAAGGCAAAGCAGGTTGTGCGTATGGAAAATACGATCAACGAGCTTGAAAAAATGCTGACGGAATTCCTGGTCGACGTGGATAACCTGTCACTTACCGAAGAACAGCATACAAAGGTGAAGACGCTGTTCTATATGATCATCGATGCGGAGAGGATCGGCGATCACAGTGAAAATATCGCAGAACTTGCCAAGAAGAAGCGTAAAGAGAAGATCACTTTCTCCGATAAGAGCGAGAAGGATCTCGAGAAAATGATTCATGCGACGACCGAGACGCTGGACGGCGCACTTGCTGCGTAAAAACAGGACGATAAGACGATGGCATCGATCGCAAAGCAGTGCGAAGAGCAGGTCGATGCACTTGAGAAAAAACTGCGTGACAAGCACATCTCCCGCCTGTCCAAAGGCAAATGTGAGCCGACAGCCGGCGTACTGTTCTTAGACCTTTTGGTCAATCTTGAGCGCGTGGCGGACCATGCGGACAACATCGCCGGTTACGTTCTCGGGGAGGAGGCGCCATAGGCAAAATATCATAGTTTGAGAGAGGGATCGTAGATGGACAAAACGGATTCGAAAGCGATGCTTCGCAGATACGAAAATGATCTCTATGTAAGCGGGGTTGGCATCTTGATCATGGGTGGCTGGACCGTGCTTAAACTCGTAATGGAGCTTTTCCTGAAATCAAAAGACTATTTTCAGCCAAAGACAGCTGAGGAGATGGCTGTGGTTGCGGTGATCCTTGCCGTAACCCTGGTTATGGTGCTTTTGATCGTGAGGATCCATTTTTATATTGGCATGAATGCGATCCGCGCGGCAAAAGGGCGAGCATATAAAAAAAGCTACTTCAAGTGGGCCGTGATCATGCTGATCCTTACGTTATCGGGGCTTTTAGTTTATGCGGATATACTGAAAGACCCGAACAATATCGATACAAATCTGGCATCTATGCTGGTCGATCTGACAACAATTTATATCTTTCTGATTGTCATCATTTCCACGAAACGTATCAAAAACCTCAAAACAAAGATGCAGGAGTGAATCGGTCATGCAGATGGATTTTCATTATTATGCCACATATTGTGCAGCTTTCCTTGCGGGCTATTCGCATGAGGAGAGTCTGGATGTTGCGTATAGTTCACAGTTTGTTGATCATTGTTCAAGAACGCTTCTTGCCAGGGTTAAGGGACCCTCGCATGCCGCAACAACGCAGCTGCAACTGGAACTGATGGACGCAAGGACGGATCCGGTGGGCCTTCAGGATATCACGCGGATCTGGTCGGCATTTCACTTTTTGCCAAGAGATCTGTATGCGGAGAAGAAAAAATGTTCCAGGGCTTACCGCAATAAATTCAGGCTGATCTGCGGACCGAAC
>JAIKWO010000079.1 GCA_024684675.1 Lachnospiraceae bacterium | reverse complement strand
TAGCGTGTGCGTTCAGTCTTAAGGATGTTAAAAACATGATCGCAACAGTTTTGAAAGAGCGACCGGATCCGGCGGTAAGTAACGATGAAGAGGAGGCTGAAAACGATGATTTTGATTCTGATGAAACCGAAGAAAATGATCCCGATGAGGGCGAGGGTGACGAGGGCGGAGATGCCTAAGGTCTTTCACCGGGATTTTCTCGGTGCGCACAGATATACCACCGTAGGTGGTACTGCGCGTCCTGTCGGAGGCGGTCTCCGCTGTCGCTCCGGTCCGTGCAGAGCAACCGTCCACTGGACGGTTTGCACCCTGCGGACAGCAGTTGTCTGCCGAGGGCAGCCAAAAGGGGACGCTACGCTTCCCCTTCGGTGCATCCGCACCTACCCTTGTGTGTACTTTACGCTTGATGAACCTCTAAAGAGCAGAGCTTCACCAGGCGAAAAGTCTTTCAGCCGATCCCGACAGTTCCGAGCGGTGGCGAAAGTGAGGTGTCGGTATGGCTGTTAAAAACATAAGCACCCGTGCCAAGATATGTGGCAGAAGTGCCAAATGCACGGGCGGTCATTCTGCCGTTGAACAATCGGGCTATATCAGCCGAGAGACGATGTATTCCGAATACGACGGAAAGACATACTACCCAAAGTATTCCGAGGATCTTGTTCATTGCGAGGTTTTGCTACCGGAGAATGCACCCGAAGAGTATAAGGATCCGTCCGTCTTGTGGAATAGCGTGGAGATATTCGAGAAGCCTTCCGATGCGCAGCTTGCCCGAACCCTTCGTGTTGAGTTGCCGAATGAATGGAGCTATGACCTTTCCAAAGAGGTTGTGCGTGATTATTGTATGCGGAACTTTGTGAGCAAGGGTATGTGTGTTCAGTTTGCTATTCATGATTCTGAAAACGATCAGGGACAGTGTAATCTGCATGCGCATATCATGATCACTTTACGGGGCATTGATGAGCAAGGAAAATGGATGCCGAAACAGAAGAAAGTATATTGCAGAGACGAGAACGGCGAACGGATCCCGCTCATTGATAAAAAGACCGGACAGCAGAAAGTTGATAAGCAGAACCGTAAGCAATGGAAATGCGAGACGATTCAGACCAACGATTGGAACAGCAGGGAGAATGCGAAGATATGGAGAAAGAATCTTGCCGACACTATAAATGCGGTCAATGAAAGAATCGGAATGACGGAGAACTTTTGGGAGCATCGTTCATTCAAAGAGCAGGGACTTGATATCATACCTCAGATCCATCTTGGAGAGAAAGCAAGTGCGATGGAGCGTGTGGGGATCCGGACAATCCGAGGCGATATCAACAGAGATATTATGGCGAAGAATGCTGTCATTGATGCTGCCCGTGCCGTATATCAGAAAGCCAAGGAAGAACTTGAAGCAGTTAAGGCTATTCCGGTTGCCGTTGTTAAGGCTATCAAGAACGAGATCATTGATGTTATCCGTGCCGTTGCGGAGCGTAATAAAAACCATCTAACATTGCCTATCATGAAAGGTGAGTTTATCGGGAAGATATCAGACCGTGCCGTATTGCAGGACAAGAACAACATGGAAGCCTATGTTCAGCGTAAAGGTTGGACTACCTTTGCTGAAATGGATGCAGAGAGGAAAACTGTCAAAGCAGAGTATAAGCAGCTTGAAACGGACAAGACCGATATCAGTGAGCGTATGTCCTATCTGCAAAAACTTCTTGATATGTATGAGAAGTATGAGCCATATCAGAAGGTCAATGCCGAGTATTGGAAACTGAAAAAAGCCGGAGATGAAAAGAGCAAGACGGGCTTCCTTGGTTTCGGAAAGAAGAGCTTGGCGGAGGAATATAAGCTGAAACATCAGACAGAACTCAACACGCACAAAATGTATAAGAGTGCGCTGAAAGATATGATCGAGGAACAGGACAAGAAGATCAAGCCAATAGCGTGGCGGAAGGAGCTTACTGAACTTGGCGAAACATACAAGGAGAAACAGAAAGCATATTCTACCGCAGTAATCGATCTTGCCAAGATGGAAGTGCTTAATCACAACAAGCGGGATCTTCAGCGAATGCTTGAGAACGAAAGCCACCAGCGGAACAGAGGAATTGTCATAAGCAGAGGAGAGATGAAATGACAGACGAATTGAATATTGCAACACCGGAGGGAGCAGAAGAATCGGCTCCCTCTTTCAGTGAGAACATCGGGAACATGAGGTACAATGTGGTGCTTCATTTTGCCGAAAAAGGCAGCCAGACCGTGAAGGACAGGCTTAAGAGGGTAATCCTGCATGAAGTAAATTCTAAAAGTGGTACAACAAAACCTTGACAATTAGCAACAGGAAAAACGCGGAAAGGGGTGAAAGATAATGGAGCACAAGAATAACACCATACAGGTGCCGGTATGGCACAAGTATTCACTAAGTGTGGAAGAAGCCGCGGAGTATTATGGAATTGGCGAAAAGCGTCTCCGGAACATTGCTGCGGAACATGAAAATGAAGGATTCATACTTGAAATCGGCACGCATGTAAGGTTTAAGCGCAAGCGATTTGAAGAGTTTCTGGATCTTGCGACCGCAGTATAGGGAAAATTGAGAATAGGAGTGCCTCCGTGCACTCCTGAACATTCTCTTTTTCCATCCATGGAAACCCGTAGAATCAAGAGAAACTGAACATTTTAGCATAGCAAAGGAACCGCCTTTATGATACAATGAAGCGGATCCTTTCTTGAAGAGATGATTATTCTCATTCAGGGAGGATTCACTTATGTATCGGGGCGGTTTTCTTTTGTTCAATCACGAAAGGAGACCGCAAATGAGCGAAAAAAGGAGAGATGCAAAGGGAAGAATACTGCATAACGGAGAAATTCAATTATCGGACGGCAGATCCAGGCTCGAATATGTCGATCATAACGGACAGGAACACTGTGCCTATAGCTGGAGACTGGATCATAATGATCCGCAGCCCAAGGGTAAGAAGAAGTGCAAGTCCATCAGGGAGATGGAAAAGCAGATACAAGCGGATCTGTTTGACAACATTAATACCAGCGGCGGAAGTATGACGGTACTTGAACTGGTGGAGAAATATATAGCTACCAGAAATAATGTGCGTTCTACCACGCTTGCAGGATATGGAACGGTGATCAATTTTCTGAAGAAGGATCCGATTGGAGCAAGAAGGATCGATTCCATCAAGCTGTCAGATGCTAAGTACTGGATCGTAAAGCTTCAGGACAAGGATGAAAAGAGCTTCAGTTCCATTCATTCCATCAGAGGCGTACTCAGGCCTGCTTTCCAGATGGCTGTTGATGACGACATTCTGCGTAAGAACCCGTTTTCATTCGGATTATCCGAGGTGATCGTCAATGACAGCGTGACCAGAGAGGCTATCAGCAGGGATGAGGAGCGTAAATTCCTCAAGTTTGTGGAAGAGGATAGACATTTTTGCAGATACTATGATGGGATCTACATCCTTTTTAAGACGGGGCTTCGTATTTCAGAGTTTTGTGGGCTTACCGTTGATGACATCGACTTTGAAGAGCACAGTCTGCATGTAGAGTGTCAGCTTCAGAAGCGTTCCAAGACCGGCTATTACATCGAGGATACCAAGACAAGTGCAGGAGATCGTGTGTTGCCCATGTCAAAGGATGTCGAGGATTGTTTCCGGAACATTATCGAAAGGCGTGATCCTCCCGGAAAAGAACCTGAAGTGGATGGTGTCAGCGGATTCCTGTACTTCGATAAGGATGGAAGCATAATGTATTCGCTTCACTGGGAACATTACTTCAAGCACATCGTTGATAAGTATAACGGGATCTACAAGGTGCCTATGCCAAAGGTTACGCCCCATGTGTGCCGTCATACCTACTGCTCCAATATGGCGAAGTCAGGGATGAATCCGAAGACGCTTCAGTACCTTATGGGGCATGCGGATATCAGCGTAACGCTTAACACCTATACCCATGTGAAGTTCGAGGACGCCAGAGCCGAGGTTGAGAAATTAAGTGCCAAATGCGGTACAAAGCCCGAAAAACCGCAGGTGTAAAATCAAAACTTTTACACCTTACTTTACACCTTTTGCCGACAAAAATATGCAAATTTATGCCGTATTATGACGGATAACAGGTGTGCCGAAACCCAATAAAATCAAGGAGTTTACCTATGATAAAAATACTATTCATCTGCCACGGCAATATTTGCCGGTCCCCTATGGGGATGTTTATTTTAAGCAAAATGGTCAGGGAAGAGGGGCTGTCCGAATATTTTCAGATAGACTCCGCTGCCACATCGACTGAGGAACTGGGAAACCCGGTCTATCCTCCGGCTTACAAAAAGCTTAGACAGATGGGGAT
>JAIKWO010000071.1 GCA_024684675.1 Lachnospiraceae bacterium | reverse complement strand
GAGGGCAATCGGATCACATGGACGAACTTCAGAAGAGGCTTCGGACTGTTTGTTTGGGGTATGTTTAAAAAGCTGGTGATCTCCGACCGCGCGGCGATCTTTGTGTCTGCTATTTGGGGTGGGGATCTTTCGGATACGGCAGGATCGATGATTCTGTTCTCTGTATTTATGTTCAACCTGCAGCTCTATACCGATTTCTCCGGTGGTATTGATATGGTATCCGGTGTGTCGCAGCTTTTCGGCATTGAACTGGCTGAGAACTTCCGCCGTCCGTTCTTCTCAAGAACACTTGCGGAATACTGGAGAAGATGGCATATGTCGCTGGGTGCGTGGATCAAAGATTATGTATTCTATCCGATCGCGATGTCCAAGACATTTGCAAAGATCGGCAAGAATGCGAAGGCACACTTTGGTGTGCATATCGGCAAGACGCTTCCCGGCGCAATCACTTCCGTGATCACATTCGTGATGATCGGTTTGTGGCATGATATCACAATTCCGTATGTACTTTACGGTGTATGGCATGGTTTGATCATGGGCTTATCCACGATGTTTGAGCCGCTCTTTACATGGTTCAATAACTTCTTTGAAGTAAATACAGAGTGCCTGAGCCACAGATGGTTCCAGAGAGCGAGAACGTTCCTTCTCGTTACGTTTGGCGAATACTTTTCGCTGGCAGCAGGGTTTGGAGTTCTGGTTACGATCTTTAAACGTACATTTTTGAATTTCGAATATCCGGCGTTGTACCTGAAGTTTACGGATTACGGGCTTGATAATAAAGACTGGTTCGTCTTACTGATGGCGACTTTTGTGCTGATCTTCATCAGCATGAAACAGGAAAGCGGCGTTCGCATTCGCGAAGCGCTCGAAAAGCAGGAATTATGGTTCCAGTGGGCTGCAACATTCGGTCTGATCTTTGTGATTATGATCTTCGGAATCTACGGCCCGGGTTATGATGCCGCATCATTTATTTATGGCGGTTTCTAGAGGATAATGTATGACAATCAATATTTTGGAGTGGCTTGACCGTGCTGCGGCCAAGACCCCTGATAAAAAGGCGCTGGCTGACAAAGAACATGCAGTCACCTATCGAGAATTGAAAGAGCATGTGGACCAGATCGGTTCCTACCTGATCAAAAAAGGCGAGGGTAAATGGCGCAACCGTGCGGTTGTTGTTTTGATCGACCGTAATCTGACGTCATTGGAACTGTTTCTTGGCGTCACTGCAAGCGGCAATTACTATGTGCCGGTTGACTGGACTCTGCCTCCAGCAAGGATTGAGCTGATATTAAAGACGTTGGATCCCGTGGCGGTTCTACAGAGTATGCCGTATCGAGAGAAGCCGTATGCTCAGATTGAAGGTCGTGAGATTGTACTTCATGATACGATCCTGGAAGAAGCGAAGGCTGATCCGGAGGCACTTGCGGCTGTCCGCGAAGAGATGCTCGATGTTGACCCGCTTTATGCGATCTTTACATCCGGGTCGACGGGTGTTCCAAAGGGTGTCATCGTTAATCACCGCTCGGTCATTGACCTGATCGCGCAGTTTCAGGAGACATTCCCGTTTCCTGAGGATGCTGTGTTCGGTAACCAGGCGCCGTTTGATTTTGATGTTTCCGTAAAAGATATTTACGATTCCTTGTATATGGGTGCGACGTTGGAGGTTGTGCCGAAGCAGCTTTTCTCATTCCCGGGAAAACTGGTGGACTATCTGAACGAGCGCAAGATCAATACGATCATTTGGGCGGTATCCGCATTGCATATTGTGGAGAATTTTAAGACATTCGATCAGAGCACCCCGCATTATATTAAGCTGGTAATGTTCTCAGGCGAAGTTATGCCGGTAAAGGTATTGAAATACTGGCAGGCCGGCGTGCCGGATGCAACATTTGTCAATCTGTACGGACCGACAGAGATCACTTGTAATTGCAGCTACTACATTATTGACAGGGATTTCGCTTTGAACGAAGCGCTTCCGATCGGAAAGGCGTTTAAGAATACCCAGATTTATCTCTGGGATCAGGACAAAAAAGAGGTGATCAGACGCAGCGAGTTCGGACGCACAGGTGAGATCTGCGTGCGTGGCACATGCCTTGCACTCGGCTATTGCAACAATCCGGAAAAGACAGCGGAAGCTTTTACCCAAAGCCCTTTTCACAATATGTATGAAGAAAAGGTTTACCATACCGGGGACAACGGTTCGTACGGTGAAGACGGTAACCTGTATTTTGCTTCCCGGAAGGATTTTCAAATCAAGCACATGGGTCACCGGATTGAGCTGGGCGAGATCGAACTGGTTGTGAATGCATTAGATTATATCGAGAACGCGTGCTGCCTGTATGATGCGGATGCGGATCAGATCGTACTGTTCTATCAGGCAAAAGAGGATTGCAAAAAGGAGATCCTGCAGGGGATCAAGAAAATGCTTCCCGCTTTCATGGCACCGAACCGTTATGAACGCTATGACCGCCTGCCGATGTCTGCGCACGGAAAGATTGACCGCGTGGCATTGAAGCAGACATTTTCGAAATAGGAGGCAGTATGCAGGATTGTATACGCGAGATCATTAAGGCCAAGAGAGCACAGACGCTTAGCGAGCCATTTTATGTTTTTGACTTGGATCGTCTGAAAGCACATGTTGATGAGATTCAGAAACGATTTGCCGATAACATGACGCTCTGCTATGCGATTAAGGCCAATCCGTTTCTGATTGCACCGCTTGATGCACAACTCAAAAAATACGAGGTCTGCTCGCCCGGAGAATTGGATATCTGTCTGCACCTTGGAATCGATACGAAGAAGATCGTTTTCTCGGGTGTGAATAAAAGACCTGCAGACATTGCGAAGGCAATTGAAGTGGGCGTGGGCGTTGTGACGCTCGAGTCATATAATCAGTATCTGTGGGTAAAGGAATATGTCGAAGAGCATGACACACCTGTCACAATCCTTCCGCGTCTGTCGAACGGTTTTCAGTTCGGTATGAGTGAAGAAGAGCTGGAGGATATTGTGGCGCATCATGATGCGGATTCCCGGATTCACCTGATCGGTGTGCAGTTTTTTACAGGTACGCAGAAGAAACTTGCAAAGACGATAGAAGAGATCGATTACATTGTAGATCTTGTCGGAAAGCTTGAACAGAAATACAATTATCATGCAGAACAGATCGAATACGGTGCCGGTATCAAAGTTGCCTACTTTGAAGGCGAAGATCTCGACCATCCGTATGATGAGCTTGACCGGATCTCTGCTCACATCGGAGAAAAGTATTCCGACCGGACTTTTATCATTGAACTTGGACGCTATGTCGCGGCATATTGCGGGTACTATGCAACAAGCGTTACAGATACAAAGATCAACGGTGACAGACGCTTTGCACTTGTGGACGGCGGCATGAACCATGTGAATTATTACGGGCAGAACATGGCGATGCGCGTGCCTGAAATGACACATGATCAGCTTGAAGTAAGCAAGGAAGAAGAGGACTGGACGATTGTTGGTTCGCTTTGTACGTTTGCGGATATTTTGATTCGGAAAGCGCATATCAAAACGCCGAAGATCGGTGATATTCTGATCTTCCATCGTATCGGCGCATATTCGGTAACGGAGGGTATCTACCTCTTTCTAAGCAGGAGGATGCCGGAGATTTACTATTACAGTAAGGCGTCCGGAATGAAGCTGATTCGCGAGGGTATTGAGAGCAGTTCGCTGAACGGCGGGAAGTAATACAGGTAACAGAAAGTAACAGGAACAATAATGAAGTGCAATTATCATACGCACAGCAGATTGTGCGGACACGCTGTGGGAGAGCTCGAAGAGTATGTTGTCGAGGCGATCGCGCAGGGATTTACGGAGCTCGGATTTTCGGAACACATTCCATATCCGGGCGACGCTTTTTTAAACAACGGTGATATCCGAGAGAGGATGCATTACGCGGACTGGCCGGAATATATCGAAACCTGCCGGGCTTTAAAAGAAAAATATCGCGACATGATCAGCATCAGGATCGGCTACGAGGTAGAATACACGGAGTTGTATGCATCATATTATGATGCGGTTTGGGCGTCGGGCAATATCGACTATATGATTCTCGGTCAGCATTTTGCCGCTGCCGAGCCGGGAAGATATACCAATTGTTTCCATACCATGTTCAGTACGGAAGACTATATCTATTATGCAAAGGCGTGCCTTGCAGCAATGAAGACAGGCATGTTTGCATATCTGGCACATCCCGATCTTTTTCTCCGAAATGATCTTGGGCTTGACGATAATGTAAAGCGCGCGACGGACATGATCATCGATGCTGCTGTTCAGAATGACTATATTCTGGAAGTGAATGCCAATGGGTTCCGGCGTGCGATCGTGAATTTCAAAGAAGGCGAGCGTCTGCCTTATCCGACTGATTATTTCTGGGATCAGGTTACAGGAACCGACATTCGTGTCATAATCGGCTCAGATTGTCATAAGCCGACCTTTGTAAACGATGGCGCAGTTGCTGCTGCGGAAGCGTTCGCTACCGGCAAAAAACTGAATGTAATCGAGCGGCTTTAGGCTTGAAATGTCAGAAAAATATTGAGAATAGTGCAAAATGATGATAGAATAAGCTTACTGGATCATAACGGATCAAATTGTGAGGCAAGGGAGAAACCATGAAGCTATCGGAAGTTAAGACAGGCACACCGGTTAGGATCACAGCTTTTACGGGAGAAGAACAGATTGCTGAGATCTGGGGCAAGATCCGCAAAAGCGGAGACAAGATGAGCCAGATCGATATCTACTACTACGGCGGCAAGAGTATCAATCTGACAGAGAGCATCTATACACTGAAGGCCACTGTTTTCGATAATGGCGAGCATGAACTTGAGATGGACAATTCCAAGATCAAGGACATTGATAACCTTGACGGCACTCTCCTCGAAAAAAGAGAGACCTTCCGAATCTATATTTCCAAGGTTGTCGAGCTTACAGCGGATGATATGGAGACAGCTGCCCTTCTTGTGGACCTGAGTGAAGGCGGATTCCGTTTAGCAATGCGCGGAGATTTCTCGAAAGATACCGAAGTGACGATTCATGTAGAAGATGGTTCGTTTGATTTCTCTGTAACAGGAACGATCGTATGGGTTAAACATTTCGATGATTCGAAGTCCATTTGCGGTTGCAAGATTGCGGAAGGCGAGGACGTCACGAACGTCATGGAGTATATCAAATACAAGCAGCAGTCGCTGTTTGACGAGATCCAGCAGAATATCCAGGAGAATAAATAAGAACGAACTAAAGTGCGCGTCATCCGATAGCGGATGGCGCGATTTTTGGTTTGGGGGTTACGGGAAAAAGAAACAGCCCGACAAAGCGGGCGGAAGGGAGATCGGTATGCACGAGAGCGACGAACTTCGCGAGGCGTATGAACTGCTCCAAAGAGAGGGCTATTCACTTGTTTTGAAAAAAGATGACGACCTGATCACAGGGCATGAGAGAGGCGTTAAAATGCTCCTCATGCTTCTGCAGATCGGAAACGATTATTCCGGCTATGTTGCGGCGGACAAGGTAATTGGGAAAGGAGCAGCTTTTCTCTATGTTCTTTTAAGGATCAAAGAGATTCATGCCGGCGTGATCAGTGAGCCTGCGCTGGCGGTTCTGAAAGAACACGATGTGGTTACGATCTACGAAGAGCTTGTTCCGATGATCCGTAATCGAGACAATACAGGATTCTGCCCGATGGAGCAGACCGTTTTGGAAGAGACGGATCCACAGACAGCTTTTAGAAAACTTTTAGAGAAGACGCGGTCTTTTCACAATTGATTTATTGATTTTAAAAAACCCGCTTTTTATAATGGATAAGTGGGTAAAACCCCACGGGTGAGGAGACAAATGGAAAACGGAAACAACAACAGGAACTCCGGTGGAAACGGAAATAACGGGAACGGAAATCAGAATCCGCGGAAGCAGAGCCTCTTTCTTCTTCTGCTTGCCGCGCTTATTACCCTTCTTTGCATGAGTTATTTCATGAAGGCCATGAATCGCGTGACCAATCGTGAGATTCCTTATAATGAATTTGTAAAAATGGTGGAGGACGATCAGGTTCAGAGCGTTGAGATCGAAACAGACAGGATCAACATTACGCCTGTTCAACCGGAAGCACAGCAATCCGGCAATTTCCTGTATCAGACTCCGGTGATCACATATTATACGGGCAAAGTGGAGACAGATGATTCTCTGACGCAAAGACTTTTGAAGCATAACGTGGAGATCGTCGGAGATATTCCCGATAACTCCAGTTTTCTGCTGTCCATTTTGCTGACTTATGTATTGCCGATCGCCCTTTGCTGGATTCTTTTAAGCTTCCTGTTCCGAAAAATGTCAGGTGGCGGTCCGATGGGCGTTGGCAAGAGTACGGCGAAAGTATATGTACAGCGTGAGACCGGCGTGACATTTAAGGATGTCGCAGGTGAAGATGAAGCGATGGAATCGTTGCAGGAGGTTGTTGATTTCCTGCATAACCCCGGCAAATACAGCAAGATCGGTGCACGGCTTCCGAAAGGGGCGCTCCTTGTCGGACCGCCCGGTACCGGTAAGACGCTTCTTGCAAAAGCGGTTGCCGGAGAAGCGCATGTTCCGTTCTTCTCGTTGACCGGTTCTGATTTTATCGAACTTTATGTGGGTGTCGGCGCATCACGTGTTCGTGACCTTTTTAAAGAAGCCAATAAGAATGCGCCGTGCATCATCTTTATTGATGAGATCGATGCAATCGGTCGAAGCCGTGATTCCAAATACGGCGGTGGTAACGAAGAGCGGGAGCAGACATTGAACCAGTTGCTTTCCGAAATGGATGGTTTCGATACATCCAAAGGTATTCTGATCCTTGGCGCAACGAACCGACCGGAGATTCTGGACAAAGCGTTGCTCCGTCCGGGGCGTTTTGACAGACGGATCATTGTGGATAAGCCTGATCTGAAAGGGCGTACGGAGATCCTGAAGGTTCACGCAAAGGATGTTCTCATGGATGATACGGTGGATCTTGATGCGATCGCGCTTGCGACAAGCGGTGCGGTAGGATCGGATCTTGCCAATATGATTAATGAGGCGGCGATCAATGCGGTCAAGGAAGGGCGCGAGAGTGTATGCCAGAAAGACCTCTTTAACGCCGTTGAAGTGGTTCTTGTCGGAAAAGAAAAAAAGGATCGCATCATGAGCCAGAAGGAACGCAAGATCGTTTCCTATCATGAAGTCGGTCATGCACTCATCAGCGCGCTTCAGAAGAATTCCGAACCCGTGCAGAAGATCACGATCGTACCCAGAACGATGGGCGCGCTTGGCTATGTAATGCAGGTTCCGGAGGAAGAGAAATACCTGAATTCGCAGGCGGAGTTGCAGGATCTATTAGTTAGCCTACTTGGCGGTCGTGCTGCTGAAGAGATCATGTTTGATACAGTCACAACGGGTGCTGCCAATGATATTGAGAAAGCAACCGGCATTGCGAGAAGTATGGTCACTCAGTATGGTATGAGTGAAAAGTTTGGTTTGATCAGCCTTGAGTCTGTGGAGAGCAAATATCTCGACGGCAGAACGGTTTTAAACTGCAGTGACGGTACTGCAGCCGAGATTGATGCGGAAGTCATGAGGATCCTGAAGGAGAGCTATGAAGAAGCAAAGCGTCTCCTGAACGAGAATCGTGAGGCGATGGACAAGCTCGCTGAATTCCTGATTCAAAAAGAGACGATCACAGGCAAAGAATTCATGCGGATCTATCGCGAGATCAAGGGCATTCCGGAGCCGGAAGAGAAGGCGGAAGAAGCGGCTGAGGAGAAGCCGAAAGAGGGTTCTGAAGAGGCAACGGAGTCTTCGGCTGAAATGTAATAATGAAACTGCTGCACTTGGCTTATTGTGCAGCAGTTTTTCGTATATAATGAGATCGTGCACAAGCGCTTTGATCTTATTGTTTTGGAGTGTCTATGTTTAACTTTGAAGAAGAACTTAAAAAACTTCCGAACAAACCCGGTGTGTATATTATGCATGATGCAGCGGATGCGATCCTGTATGTGGGAAAGGCAGTAAATCTTCATAATCGCGTACGCTCCTATTTTCGTGCCAATATCGGGCGCGGACCGCAGATCGACAAGATGGTCGCACTTATCGATCACTTTGAATATATTGTGACAGACTCCGAATTGGAAGCCCTTGTGCTTGAAAACAATCTGATTAAAGAGCACAGGCCGAAATACAATACGCTGTTAAAAGATGACAAGACATATCCCTACATCAAGGTAACGCTCGGTGAAGCCTATCCTCGGATCGCTTTTTCGAGAGAGATGAAGAAAGACAGATCCAGATATTTTGGACCATATACGAGCGCGGCATCGGTCAAGGATACGATCGAACTCATTAACAAACTGTATCGCTTGCGGACTTGCAATAAGAAATTCCCGCGTGATTTTGGCGTGGACAGACCTTGTCTGAATCATCATATCGGGCAATGCACGGCGCCATGCACCGGAAATGTGTCGGAAGAAGAATATGAGAGTCGCGTTGAACAGGCGCTTCGTTTCTTAAACGGCGATTATGCGCCGATCATTCGTGACCTGGAAGAAAAGATGAACGAGGCGTCCGAACGCATGGATTATGAAGAAGCGATTCGTTATCGTGACCTTTTGCAGAGCGTAAACCAGGTGGCACAGAAACAGAAGATCACAGATGCGGATTGTGAAGATAAGGATATCATCGCACTGTATAAAGCGGATGATGATGCCGTTGTGCAGGCGTTTTTTGTCAGAGGCGGTCGTATGATTGGGCGCGAACACTTCTACATGACACATGTGTCGGATCTTGCAAAGCCACAGATTCTGGACGGATTTGTCAAGCAGTTCTATTCGGGAACGCCGTTCATTCCGCGTGAGCTGATCCTCCAGTATGAGCCGGAGGATATGCGTCTGATTGAAGAGTGGCTTACGAAAAAACGTGGCAGCAGAACCTATATCCGTGTTCCGAAGATCGGCGACAAGGAAAAACTGGTTGAACTTGCTGCGCAAAACGCTAAGCTTGTTCTCGAACGCGACAAGGAACGGATCAGACGGGAGGAAGGACGTACAATCGGTGCGGTGAAGGAGATTGCAGCACTTCTTTCTTTGCCGCATCTCTCCAGAATGGAAGCATTTGATATCTCAAATATCAGCGGCTTTGCCAACGTCGGGTCGATGGTTGTTTTTGAAAAGGGAAAGCCGAAACGAAGCGATTATCGGAAGTTTCGGATCAAATCTGTGTCAGGACCTGACGATTATGCATGCATGCGCGAAGTTTTGACACGGCGATTCGTGCATGGTATGGAAGAAAAGGATGCGCTTGCAGACCGTGATCTTGAGGAGACATACGGTAAGTTTTCCAAGTTTCCGGATCTGATCCTGATGGACGGCGGGAAGGGGCAGGTCAATATTGCGTTGCAGGTACTTGGCGAGCTCGGTCTATCCATTCCGGTCTGTGGCATGGTTAAAGATGATAATCACCGTACCCGTGGTCTCTATTTTCAGAACGAGGAAATCGGGATCGCTCATGCATCAGAAGGGTTTAAGCTGATCACCCGGATCCAGGATGAGGCACATCGCTTTGCGATCGAGTATCACCGGTCAATCCGCTCGAAGAGTCAGGTAAAGAGCGTTCTTGATGAAATTCCGGGTGTCGGACCGGCAAGGCGGCGAGCGCTGATGAGGCATTTTAATTCGATCGAAGAGATACGTGATGCGGATGTAGATACCCTGTCTGCAGTTCCGGAGATCAATGTCCGAGCGGCAGAAGAGATCTACCACTTCTTCCACGGGTCAAATTGCGACGCGTAACCATCTATGATAGAATAAACGTGAATTTCGATGCGTTTAACAAGAATAGAATATGGAGGAGAGATTTCATGGCAACTGTAAAACTGTCCAAAGTAATTGAAAAAATGAAATTGGAAATCCGTACGCCTGATGTGGATATCTCGAAGATCAAGATCACCCAGCCGGATATCAACAGACCGGCGATCCAGCTGACGGGGTATTTCGAGCATTTTGAAGAATCCCGTATCCAGATCATTGGCTTCGTGGAATACAGTTATATGGCGAGTCTCGACAAGAAAAGAAGGAAGAAGGTTTATGAGGATTTTCTGACCTACAACATTCCTGCGATCGTGTACTGCCGTGAGCTTGAACCCGATCCGATGATGATCGAGCTGGCAACCAAGCACAATGTGCCGGTTTTTGTTTCCAAGAAATCAACATCCTCATTTATGGCAGAGATCATACGTTGGCTGAATGTGCAGCTTGCACCGTGTATTTCCGTACATGGCGTTTTGATGGATGTTTATGGCGAAGGTGTTTTGATCACGGGTGAGAGTGGCATCGGTAAATCCGAGGCGGCGCTTGAACTTATTAAGCGTGGGCATCGTCTTGTAACGGATGATGTTGTTGAGCTTCGCAAAGTCAGCGATGAGACGATCATCGGCACTGCGCCGGATGTGACGAAGAACTTTATTGAGCTGCGTGGTATCGGTATTGTCGATGTGAAGGCACTGTTCGGCGCATCAAGTGTGCGCGATACGCAGAGCGTGGATCTTGTCATCCGGCTTGAAGAGTGGGACAAGGATAAGGAATACGACCGTCTCGGTCTTCAGGAGGAATATACGGAGTATCTTGGCAACAAGATCGTATGCCATAACATTCCGATCCGCCCCGGTCGTAACCTGGCTGTGATTTGCGAATCGGCTGCTGTCAACCATCGTCAGAAGAAGATGGGCTACAATGCAGCGAAGGAGCTTTATGCGCGTGTACAGAATTCGCTTGCAAACCGTAGAAACGAAGAGGACTGATCGGCCTTTAAACTGATCAATACATTCATAAGAGGAAAAATCATGGAAAAAAGAGTTATTGGCGTGGATATTGGCGGTACGACCGTAAAGCTCGGTCTGTTTGATGCTACCGGCGATATCCTGGAGAAATGGGAGATCCCGACCAGAAAAGAGAACAGCGGCGAGAAGATCTTGCCCGACATCGCGGATGCGATCAGGGCAAAGCTTGCGGAAAAAGGGATTGAAAAAGAGGATGTGATCGGCATCGGCGTGGGCGCACCCGGCCCGATTGATGTTGATGGCGTGGTACATGCCGCGGTCAACCTCGGATGGGGGACCTTTAATATCAACGAGACGATGCGGAGCCTTATAGAGATCCCGACCGTGTCCGGCAACGATGCCAACGTGGCAGCGCTTGGTGAGATGTGGAAGGGTGGCGGCAAGGGTTATCGTGATCTTGTGGTAGTGACGCTCGGAACCGGTGTCGGCGGCGGTATCATTGTAAACGGAAAGATGCTGATGGGATGTTTAGGCGCTGCGGGCGAGATCGGTCATATCCATATCGATGATCATGAGACGGATGTTTGCGGTTGCGGTAACAGCGGTTGCCTGGAGCAGTATGCTTCCGCAACGGGTATCACACGCCTTGCAAATCGGATGCTTGAAAAAACGAGTGAGCCTTCTGTTCTTCGTGACGGCGAAGTGTCTGCAAAGACCGTTTTTGATGCGGTGAAGGCAGGCGATGCGGTTGCGATCAAAATCGCGGAGCAGTTCGGCGATTACCTGGGAAAAGGTCTTGCGGCCGTGGGTAGTGTGCTGAATCCGAAAGCTTTCGTAATCGGCGGCGGTGTGTCCAAGGCGGGTACCGTCTTACTTGACTACATTGAGAAGAATTATCGGAAATACGTTTTCCACGGAAGCAGAGAAGCAAAATTTGTCCTTGCGACCCTTGGCAACGATGCCGGGATCGTCGGCGCAGCAAAGCTTGCGCTGGACCCAAAAGAGGCATAAATGATAATTCGTGATTTGACAAACTATCTTTCGGAGACTTTCTCCGAAAGAGTTCTTTTTGATGAGCCGATGAAAAAGCATACCAGCTTTCGGACAGGCGGTCCGGCGGCGTGCTTCGTGACGGTTGATACGGAAGAGGAGCTTATCGGACTTTTACAAAAGTGCACGGCATTCGGACAGACCTATTTTGTCATGGGCAACGGAAGCAATGTCCTTGTTGGCGACAAGGGATATGATGGTTTGATCATTCATCTTGGCACGGGGTTTGATGTGATCAGCGTGGATGAGACTGTGATCCGGGCAGGAGCAGGTGCCCTCCTTTCGCGGCTCGCGGCTGAAGCGATGCGATGCGGCTTGATGGGACTGGAATTTGCAAGTGGCATTCCGGGGTCTTTGGGTGGCGCGATCTTCATGAATGCGGGTGCTTACGATGGTGAGATGAAGCAGGTGGTTACTCGTGTGCGCGCGGTAGATCCGAAGGGAGAAGTGCGGGAGCTGACGGGTGAAGAGATGGCCTTTGGCTATCGGACGAGCCTGTTTAAGCAGAAACCGTATGTGGCAAGCCTTATAACCATGGAGCTTGATCGAGGCGATCGGGATACGATCCGAAAGACGATGGATGAGCTTGCGGCCAGACGGCGTGAGAAGCAACCGCTGGAATATCCGAGCGCAGGAAGCACCTTTAAGCGACCGGAAGGACATTTTGCCGGGAAGCTGATCCAAGATGCGGGTCTTCGCGGGTTTTCCGTGGGCGGTGCACAGGTATCGGAGAAGCACTGCGGATTTGTAATTAACAAAGGGAATGCGACATCGAGGGATGTTGTAGATGTGATCGAATCTGTACAGAAAAGGGTAAAGGAGCAGTTTGGCGTAGCGCTGGAACCCGAAGTGATCATGTTGGGGGAATTCTAATGCGTTTTGTCATTGTGACCGGAATGAGCGGCGGCGGTAAGAGAACGGCACTAAAGATGCTGGAAGACATGGGATTCTACTGCGTCGACAACCTTCCGGTCCTTCTTCTTGAAAAATTCATGGAAGTCATCGCAATGCCGAATCGGGAGATCGGAAAAGTCGCACTTGGTCTTGATGTACGGGCGGATCAGGAGTTTCCAAACGTTGAACGGATCGTGGAAAGCCTTGTTGCGAACGGTTACAAAATTGAGATTCTGTTCATGGAGGCAAGCGACGAGACGCTTGTAAGACGATACAAAGAGAGCAGAAGACTGCATCCGCTTGCGAATTTTGAAGGCGGACGCGTGGCGGACGGCATCAGCAAAGAGCGTGAGATCCTTCGCGGCATGAAGAAGCGCGCGGATTACGTGATAGATACGTCGAATTTGCTTACGCGCGAATTGAAAGAAGAACTTGATCGCATTTTCTTAAAAAATGAATCGTATAACAGTCTGATGATCCATGTGATCTCATTCGGGTTTAAGAATGGAATTCCATCGGACGCGGATCTTGTATTTGATGTACGTTTCCTCCCGAATCCTTTTTATATTGAAGAGCTGAAGCATATGACCGGCAACGATGCGCCGGTCCGCGACTATGTGATGAGCTTTGAACAGTCCGGGCAGTTTCTTGATAAACTGTCGGATCTCCTGCAATTTCTAATCCCGCATTACGTGACGGAGGGCAAGTATCAGCTTGTTGTTGCAATTGGCTGCACGGGTGGTCAGCACCGTAGCGTGACGCTTGCAAACGCGTTATATGAGCGACTTAGGGATAAAGGAAATTATGGTCTGGCAATCACGCATCGTGATGTGCCGACTGTGAAATAGGCGGAGGAATATATGTCTTTTTCGGGCAGGGTAAAGGAAGAACTGGTGGGGCAGATCGGAACGCCGAGGCACTGCCAGATCGCGGAGCTTGCGTCGTTGTTCTGCTTTTGCGGCAAGATCGAAGTTGATCCGATGCATCATATCAAGGTGCGATTCCATGCAGAGAACGACAGGGTCATTAGAAAATGCTTTACATTGATTAAAAAAACATTTAATATAAATACGTGTATTTTGGGGCAGGGACCGTTTTCTCTTGAAATATCGGGCGAAGAGGAGATTAAGCGACTGCTTCAGACCATGAAGATTATGGACGCAAATAGCGGTACTTTGCAGCGGACGGATATTGTAAATCCGCTTCTTTTAAAGAGTACGTGCTGTAGACGTGCCTTTCTTCGGGGAGCGTACATGGTGGTCGGATCTATGAGCGATCCGGAAAAAAGCTACCACTTGGAATTTGTTTGCGACACCGTGCAGGCTGCGCAACAGCTTAGGGAAGTCATGGCAGGTTTCGACTTGGAAGCCAAGATGATCGAGCGAAAAGGGCGGCAGGTTGTATATATTAAAGAAGGAACGGCGATCGTCGATCTTTTGAATATTATGGAAGCGCATGTGTCGCTGATGAGTCTGGAGAATCTGCGAATTGTCAAGGAAGTCCGCAATTCCGTCAACAGACGTGTGAATTGTGAAGCTGCCAACATTCGCAAGACAGTCAATGCATCATCAAAACAGATTGAAGATATCACGCTTTTGCGTGATCGTATCGGATTAAAGAACTTGCCGGACAGTTTGCGCGAAATGGCAGAAGTTCGGTTGGAATATCCGGAGGCAACTTTATCGGAGCTCGGCACATACCTCGAGCCACCGGTTGGTAAATCCGGGGTGAATCACAGACTGCGTAAGCTCAGTGAGCTCGCGGAAGAGATTCGCTAGTTTTAAGGAGGAGAATTATGATAAAAAAATCTGTAAAGATCAAGCTTTCAGGTGGTCTGGAAGCGCGTCCCATCGCGGTTCTTGTCCAGGTCGCAAGCCAGTACGAGAGCAAGGTGTATCTGGAAGCGGGCGAGAAGAAAGTGAACGCGAAGAGCATTATGGGTATGATGAGTCTTGGACTTAACAACGGTGAGGAAGTGACTGTTGTATGTGACGGCACTGACGAAGGTGCTGCCGTAGAAGAGATTGATAGATTTCTGAGCGGAGAGGCTTCATAAGATTGAACAAACTTCTTTTTATCTATAATCCATTTGCCGGGAAAAGCAGAATCCGTGTGAATCTGTCAAGCATTCTCGAGAAATTCTCTGCGGCGGGATACGAGATTACCGTATTTCCGACCAGACAGGTACATGATGCTTTGCGGATCACTACGGAGAATGCCGGCAATTATGATCTGGTGGTGTGTAGCGGCGGCGACGGAACCTTAGATGAGGTGGTCGGCGGCGTTTTGCGTTGCGGGAAAAGGGTTCCGATCGGATATCTGCCGGCAGGCAGTACAAACGACTTTGCAATCAGTTTAAAGCTTCCGCGTAACATCATGAAAGCGGCTGATACGGTTCTTGACGGCGAGATTTTTCCGTGTGATATCGGGCGTTTTTGCGACGATACATTCGCATATATCGCTGCGTTTGGGATGTTTACGGAGGTGTCGTATGAGACGCCTCAGACGATCAAGAATGCAATCGGTCATGCAGCTTATTTGCTGGAAGGGATCAAGAGCATTCCGGAACTTCGTACATATCACATTACGGTTGAATGTAACGGCGAGAAGGTGGAAGGAAATTTTCTCTTTGGTATGATCACAAACGCGACTTCGGTTGGCGGGATCCGTAATTTGACCGGTAAATATGTGGAGCTGAATGATGGACTTTTTGAAGTCACAATGCTTCGCATGCCCAGAAATCCGCTCGAATTGAATGCAGTCATCACGAATGTGATCGGCGGAGCGCGTGATGCGGAATGTGTTTATTACGCAAAGACGGAGAAGGTTGTCATTCACAGTGATGAAGAGATTGCCTGGACGCTTGACGGAGAGTTTGGCGGCAAGCGAAAAGATGTTACCATAGAAAATCTGCCGCATGCGGTAGATATCATAATTCCGAAAAAGAAAGCCTGAAGCACAAAGCTTCAGGCTTTTCATGTTCGAAAATCAATTCTGTAAGCATCGGAGAACTGATCAGATCTCGACCTGCGAAAGGAGTCTTGCAGTCTCTTCGTCGGTGATCAGAATGTCGATGCATCCTGCTTTTAAAGCAGCCGCGATCGCTTGAACTTTATGAGCACCGCCGGATACGGCAATGACATTTTTTAGTTCATTAAGCGTTTTAAGCGGAAGGCTGATCACGCGTGAATCAATATCGTTATCTACAACATTCCCGTCTTTGTCGATGAAGTGACAGTTGATATCACCAATGGCACCTTTCATGCGAAGCAGCAGGAAATCGTTGTGTGTCAAGTTCGCGGTTTTAGCGATGGTGGCATCATCGTCCATGGCACCGATGCCGACGATCGTCATATTCGCAAGACTGATCATATTGGTAACTTCTTCAACGGAACGCTCTTTGGTCATTGCTTCCGCCATCTCTTTGGAAGACATGATGAGCGGCGCGGGGATCAGGTAAAGCTTTGCATTGAAGATCTTGGAACCGAGCATCGGCAGATAATATCCAACACCTCCGGAGAGCGACACGAGCGAAATGTGTGTCTCAATACTTCGCGCCAAGTGTGCAATCGTCTTCGATGGGGTATCACCGTATCCGAAATTGATGTAGCTGCCGCTTCCGCCGATCATATGATTGGCGATGTAGGCAGCTGCGGCACGTGCGATGCTGTCATTCAGATTGCCACCGTCCGGATCTGTCGAGGCGGCATAGCAGTCTTTCAGGCCGAATTTTTTGATCAGATCCATTTCCAGCGTGTGACGCTTCTCGAACATGGATGGAATCTTAAATTGGATCGCACCGGTCTGCCTTGCCTTTTCAAGCAGCTTGATTACGCGCATGCGGGAGATATCAAGTCTGTCTGCGATGGCCTGCTGGGTCATATTCTCCATATAGTAATACCAGACGGATTTGACCATCAGGCTGTCTTCATAATCATTCTCTGCATCGTACATAACAAACTTTCCCTCCTAATAACATATGATAAAGGAAAAACCAAGCATTTTCAATAGAACAATACAAATGTTATTGAGCAAATCAAATGTTTTATACTATAAGTCTATCATCATGCCAGATAAGAGTCAATATGAAACGATGAAAAGCCGCACAAATACTGCGTTCACGGCTTTTCTTGTACGCAAATCCCAAACAACCGCAACTTGTATGAAATGAAATGCAATTTAATCGTTGACAAAAACATTTGTATCAACCATAATGTTTTCATGGGAAGACAAAATATTGCATATCAAACAAAAGTTACAATATTTTGGCATAGCAGAAAGAGTAGACGGAGGGAA
Source organism: Lachnospiraceae bacterium (assembly GCA_024684675.1). Taxonomy (GTDB): domain Bacteria; phylum Bacillota; class Clostridia; order Lachnospirales; family Lachnospiraceae; genus VSOB01. The sequence continues at coordinate 2,279 of JAIKWO010000071.1, read as the reverse complement.
GGAAATGTCGAAGAAATGGACCTATTTATTTACGGAGGGCAACGCGAACATGCGTGAGCTTCTCGGCGGAAAGGGTGCAAACCTGGCTGAGATGACGAATATTGGTCTTCCGGTACCGCAGGGTTTTACAATTACAACGGAGGCCTGCACACAATACTATGAAGACGGTCGCCAGATCAACGATGAGATCATGGGCCAGATCATGGAATATGTTGCAAAGATGGAAGAGATGAACGGCAAGAAGTTTGGAGATCTGAAGAATCCGCTTCTTGTTTCTGTACGTTCGGGTGCAAGAGCATCCATGCCGGGTATGATGGATACGATCCTGAATCTGGGCCTCAACGATGATGTTGTTGCTGCAATGATCGCCGGCAACCCTGATCCGAAGTTTGAAAGATTCGTTTACGATTCCTACAGACGTTTTATCCAGATGTTCTCTGACGTTGTTATGGAAGTCGGCAAGAAATACTTTGAGCAGCTGATCGACAACATGAAAGAGAAAAAGGGTGTTACCTATGACGTTGATCTGACAGCTGCCGATCTGAAGGAACTCGCAGAGCAGTTCAAGGCAGAGTATAAGAAGCAGCTCGGTGAAGACTTCCCGTCCGATCCGGTTGTACAGCTCAAAGAAGCGATCCGCGCCGTATTCCGTTCCTGGGATAACCCGCGTGCGAATGTATACAGACGTGACAACGATATCCCGTATTCCTGGGGTACCGCAGTAAACGTTATGCCGATGGTATTCGGTAACCTGAATAATGAATCCGGTACGGGTGTTGCTTTCACACGTGATCCCGCAACCGGCGAGAAGAAGCTGATGGGTGAGTTCCTTGTGAACGCACAGGGTGAAGATGTTGTTGCCGGTGTTCGTACACCGATGCCGATCGCGCAGATGGCTGAGCAGTTCCCGGAAGCTTATAAGCAGTTCATTGATGTATGCAACAAACTGGAATCCCACTATCATGATATGCAGGATATGGAATTTACAGTTGAGAATAAGAAGCTTTACATGCTGCAGTGTCGTAACGGCAAGAGAACCGCGCAGGCTGCACTGAAGATTGCTTGCGATCTGGTAGACGAAGGCATGAAGACAGAGCAGGAAGCAGTTGCGATGATCGATCCTCGTAACCTTGATACCTTGCTTCATCCGCAGTTTGATGCGGCTGCACTGAAGGCAGCAAAGCCTCTCGGTAAGGGCCTTGGCGCATCTCCGGGTGCTGCAACCGGTCAGGTTGTATTTACAGCGGATGATGCTGATGCATGGAATCAGAGAGGGGAAAAGGTTGTACTCGTACGTCTCGAGACTTCTCCCGAAGATATCACCGGCATGAAGGCTGCACAGGGCATCTTGACAGTTCGCGGCGGTATGACTTCTCACGCAGCCGTTGTTGCACGTGGCATGGGTTCCTGTTGCGTATCCGGTTGCGGCGATATCGCAATGGATGAAGCAAACAAGAAGTTCACTTTGGCAGGAGAGACTTTCAAAGAAGGCGATTGGATCTCCATTGACGGTACGACCGGCAATATCTACAAGGGTCAGATCCCGACAGTAGATGCGAAGATTGCGGGTGAGTTCGGACGCGTTATGTCCTGGGCAGATAAGTATCGCAAACTGAAAGTTCGTACCAATGCGGATACACCGCAGGATGCGAAGAAAGCAAGAGAACTCGGCGCGGAAGGTATCGGTCTTTGCCGTACAGAGCACATGTTCTTTGAAGAAGACAGAATCGCAGCGTTCCGTGAGATGATCTGCTCCGATACGGCAGAAGAGAGAGAAGCGGCTCTTGCAAAGATCCTGCCTTATCAGCAGAGCGACTTCGAGCAGCTCTATGAAGCGCTTGAAGGATGTCCTGTTACGATCCGTTTCCTTGATCCGCCTCTTCACGAGTTCGTTCCGACTGAAGAAGAAGATATCAAGAAACTGGCTGAAGCACAGGGCAAGAGTGTAGAAGAGATTAAGACGATCATCGATGGACTTCATGAGTTCAACCCGATGATGGGTCACAGAGGATGCCGTCTTGCGGTAACGTATCCTGAGATCGCAAAGATGCAGACAAGAGCTGTCATCCGTGCAGCGATCAATGTACAGAAGAAGCATCCTGACTGGAAACTCAGACCTGAGATCATGATCCCGCTCATTTGCGAAGTAAAAGAACTTAAGAGCGTCAAGAAGGACGTTGTTGCAACTGCGGACGAAGAGATCGCAAACGCAGGCGTACAGCTTGCGTATGAAGTCGGTACGATGATCGAGATTCCCAGAGCATGCCTTACAGCGGATG
>JAIKWO010000005.1 GCA_024684675.1 Lachnospiraceae bacterium | reverse complement strand
AACGGAATAATAAATCCAAATCCACACATAAATACAACAAATACAGACTGGATCAGACACTTGATGCTTCCTACGCTAATACATCTTCTCCAGTTCATAAGAAGAAAGAGCGGCACATAGAGCAAGAGAAATTCACATGTCAGAACATGGGAAAAGACCAGTCCGATCCCACTGATCATAAGCGGAACATAGTCCTGCAGTTTCGTACTCGGTTTTTCTTCTTTAAACACTTTCCAGAGACCATAGCAAAGTAGGGGCAGGAAAATCTTAGCCGCAAGCTCACCAAGTGCGTTCATGCCAAAAAGATTCAAAAATCGATAAGTCGCCAGCGAATAAAGCGCTGTGCTCAGGACGCCGTATGCACGTGATTGAAAGATCCTTCGGAAACTCCAATACGATACACCAACTGTGAGCAGATTTAAGATCAGCAGATAGATCTTATAGGATACATACAGCGGAATATCAAGCAAGTACAAAATCGCCGGGATATGGATCAAAAACTGCGGATAAAATATTTGTTCGACATATCCGTATCCATTTGCAACATTCATTTCATACCAAGCATGCCAATCACCGTGTGAGATCGCTTGGGATAGGTTACCGATCCTCTTTAGATGAAAGAGGAGATCCTTTGTATCATAGGTACCTTTTGAAAAAAGGGGATACGAACATACAAACAGAATAGCCGCAAGCGCAAGAAGAACCATCTGTTCCTTCGAAGATGATCTTTGAACGAGCCATATGACCACCCAAAATGTCACACAGAAAGACAGATAGAGCACAATCAGACCAAAGCAGAACAGGGTCGACTCTTCCACTTCCACAGACCGTATCACAATGTCTCCCGCTCCCTTATTGATCAGATAAAAGTGTGCATCAATCTCCTGCGGGAAAGGCAACGCCCAAACAATTCCCTCAGAAACACTTGCATTGTCATACAGTTTTTGCTGATCAAAGAGAAAATGGCTGTCTGCGCCATAAATATCCAGATAACACTGTGCATCATCAAAACTGGGATTTGTTCTTCCAGTCTGCTCATAAAATACCTTGATATGATATGCGCCGCCTCTCCTTGGAAGGATGATCGGAAGTTCTCCGACAATATCCTCCTCATCCGGCTCCGAAACGGCTATTTCAAGTGAATCCTGCTTTGCAGGATGTGCATTTCCCGCATAACTGCTCCATTCCGGGACAGAAATGGCACTTCCGGGGAAACGAAATGTAAGCTTCGGCCGGAACAGATAGACCAAAACAAATACAAACAGCAATATTTGGATGCCGATCACGATCTGCATCCATCTTTTTTCTTTTATCCTTTCTAGCAAGAATCTCATGAAACACCTCAGATTATTTGATCTATTCTAAAACCGTCAAGCGTTGCTATTCCAGCTTCAGCTTATCGAACTGCTCCCGATCGACGATCAGCATGAGCGTCTCGTCTGCAGAGAGCGGTCTGCTCGCATCGATCATCATCTGCATGGGTGACTCCGCATCCGCGCGGATCCCGATCACATTGACGCCGTAAGAAGCGCGCAGATTTAACTCTCGAAGCGACTTTCCCTGCCAGAGAGACGGCGTTTTCAATTCTACAAACGCATACTTTTCGTCCAATCGCACCATATCCTTGATATTCGGCGTCATGATAAAAGAAGCGACGCGCACGCCCATCTCTTTTTCCGGCTGGATGACTCTCGTCGCACCGGCACGCTCCAACAGATATTTGTAATTGTTGTTGTTTGCCTTGGCAACGATCTTCTTAACACCAAGCTCTTTTAAATGAATAATAGTAATCAAACTCTCTTCCAGCCGACTACCCATCGCCAGAATGACCACATCACAATTCTGTACGCCGGCTTCTTTGAGTTGTTCAATATTGGTCGAATCGCATTTCACGGCATTGTCTACTGTATCGGAAATATTCTCTACCGCGAGGATATTGTTATCGATTGCGATCACATCCATGCCGGCACGCGCGAGCGTCTTTGCGACTGCGCTTCCAAAGATTCCAAGTCCTATTACCGCATATGTCTTTCTGTCCATCTTCCACCTCTACACTCTACTCAAGATCCGGTTCGTCGTTTTAATCCGAATCAAGTTCCATATTTAACCAATCAAAATATCTGCATCCGGATACCGCACATGTTCGTGGATCGGCGCGATCGATTTTCTCTGAAATACTTCGATCACGGCAAGCGGTCCGACACGTCCCGCGAACATCATAACCATAATGATAACTCTTCCGACAGGTGAGAGTATCGGTGTCACATTTGCAGACAAGCCAACCGTCGCAATTGCCGATACCGCCTCATATAAAATGTCAAGCGCCGCAATCCCCGGCTCTGTCACAAGCAAGATCGATACCCCGATAAAAATAAATGCAAGGTATCCCGTCAGGATCATCTCCGCCTTTACAAAATCGGTACGGCTGATCCGCCTATGGAAGAGATGACAGTTATCCGCTTCGTTACGGAGACCGCTTCGAAGCATCATCACGATCGCAACAAATGTCGTCGTTTTCATACCGCCTGCGGTACCGCCGGGCGATCCGCCGATCAGCATGAAGATACACATATACAGTCTTGTCACGCGGTTCAGCGATGCGATCGATACCGTAGAAAAGCCTGCTGTTCGAAGCGTTGCCGACTGGAATGCGCCGACAAGCAGCTTGTCGCCAAAGCCAAACCCTCCTATCGTATCAGGATTGGTCCATTCCGTCAGAAGGAACAAAAGCATGCCACCGGCAAGTAAAAAGAACGTTACCGTGCTCACCACCTTCGTATGGACACTGAAGGAAGAGAACAGGCAATGAAGCGGCAGACGCCTCTGTCGCATATTGCGCATATGATTACGCAGCTCGATCCAAACCATAAAGCCTAGACCGCCGACAATGATGAGTCCGATGACCGTCAGTGATACCAATGGATCCGTCGCATAGCCTGCAAGCGATTCACTCGAAAAGCTGTCAAATCCCGCATTCGTAAAAGCCGCCACGGCTACAAAAAGCGCATGAAATAAGCCCTCCGCAGGATCAAAATCTCCCGTAAACCGGATCGCCAGAAGCAAAAAGCCAAGGAATTCA
>JAIKWO010000149.1 GCA_024684675.1 Lachnospiraceae bacterium | reverse complement strand
ATATGGATCTTTAGGGGACTATGAAGGAGGAAGTACCTTTGTTAGAGATTAAAACAAACGATGCTGATTCTGCTGCAAAGATAATAGTAGTCGGTGTCGGCGGTGCAGGGAACAACGCCGTTAACCGTATGATAGATGAGAACATTGAAGGAGTGGAATTTATCGGTGTCAATACCGATAAGCAAGACTTACAGCTTTGTAAGGCACCCAAGCTTCTGCAAATTGGAGAGAAGTTAACAAAAGGTCTCGGTGCAGGTGCACATCCCGAAATCGGTGAGCAGGCTGCGGAAGAGAGTAGAGAAGAGATCACGGACGCTCTGAAGGGAGCGGACATGGTCTTTGTTACGTGTGGTATGGGCGGCGGTACAGGCACCGGCGCGGCACCTGTCGTTGCAAAGATTGCAAAAGATATGGGAATTCTGACGGTCGGCGTTGTAACCAAGCCGTTCCGTTTTGAAGCACGCGTGCGTATGAACAATGCGCTCGGCGGTATTGAACGTTTGAGAACAAGTGTTGATACGATGATCGTCATTCCGAACGATAAGCTGCTTGAGATCGTCGACAGACGTACGACCATGCCGGATGCCTTGAAGAAGGCTGACGAGGTATTGCAGCAGGCAGTGCAGGGTATCACGGAGCTGATCAGCCTTCATGCGATCATCAGTCTGGACTTTGCGGATGTACAGACGATCATGAAAGACAAGGGTATCGCGCACATCGGTATCGGCTTCGGACAGGGCGATGAGAAGGCTGCTGATGCGGTTAAGATGGCGGTAGAAAGTCCGCTTCTTGAAACCAAAATCACCGGTGCCACCGATGTCATCGTCAACGTATCCGGTGATATCACATTGGCTGATGCTTCTGAAGCAGTCGGATATGTACAGGATCTCGCAGGAGAGAACATCAACGTTATCTTCGGTGCGATGTATGATGAGTCCAAGACGGATACATGTAAGATCACGGTTATCGCGACCGGTATTGATGCCGCGCAGCAGGCACGTACAAGCGCGACCGGTATGAAAGACTTTACAAAGTCGATCGAGGAGATCAGAAGACAGCAGGCAGCGGGTGCTCCTGTCTCTTCGCAGTCTGCGCCGCAGACAACGGTTCCCACACCTCCGCCTGTGAATCTGCAGCCTCTTGGGATCAAAAAGCCCGAAAACATCACGAGTTCCGTGAAGCAGAACGATCTGATCATTCCTTCGTTCCTGCAGAAACGATAAATCTGAATCATGACCCTGAGAGCAGAGCTTTCAGGGTTTTTTACTAAGAAAGGAGACGATCGTATGCATATCTCCAAAATAGCAGGATTTGCTTTATCCGTTGCGCTTCTGATGGGACTTGGCCTTACCGCCATGGCAAAATCAGGTTCAAAAGAGATTCCCGTTCCCGCGGATGCGGATGCGGGCGCTGTCGTCTACTCCAATGTTTATGGACAGGTGCTGATCACGGAGCACGATGACGGTACGGCGGATTATACATTCTTTGACACATCGATTCCGGCTGTTCAACAGCTTATGACGCAGATGAAGAACGGTGTCAAGATGGATTACACCAGACTGATCACGCAGTCTTCCACCGATATTACTTCGCTCAAGACATATGACAATCTGTCGATCCCGAATGACATTCCCAATTACGGTTATATGGCTTCGGACAATCGCGGTACGTATGCAAAGGGCAGCGTTTACGGAACAGATCTGAACGAGAAGGAGATTCAGCAGGTGCAGTCTGCCGTATCCGGGTTTATGCTGAGCTGCGGCACGGCATCCCTGGATGATGCGAGCAAGGTGCGTACGGCGCATGATTATCTCGTAAGACTTTGCAAACCGGCGGCCAAGAATACGGTGAACCACAGGGACAATGCATGGGGTGCACTTCTTTATCATGAAGCAAATTCCAAGGGTTATGCACGTGCTTTTAAGGCGATGTGTGATGCAATGGGCGTCGGCTGCTATACCTGTGCTTCCAATAACAAGTCTTCCGTAAAGGATCATATGTGGAATGTGGTCTGCGTGAACGGAAACTGGTATATCGTGGATGTCTTTGTTGATGACAGCACAAACGGCTATTCGATGTATCTTTTGAGCGATGCGCAGTACGAATACTACGGCATGCGCTGGAACAAGAACAATACAGTTCCGGTAGCGCGATTCAATTATCGATAGATTTCCGCGACGGTTTCCATAATTCAGTTGACATAAGGATTACCGCATACTTATAATAGAGACAGAACTTCGTTGAACTACAACATTTAGGGGGAAATATCATGAAGTGTCCGTTTTGCAGTCACGAGAATACGCGAGTTATCGATTCCAGACCGGCAGAGGATAATAATTCGATCCGCAGACGCCGCGTTTGTGATGAGTGCAACAAGCGTTTTACGACATATGAAAAGGTAGAGACGATTCCGCTGATCATTATCAAGAAAGATAATAATCGTGAGACGTATGACAGAAGCAAGATCGAGGCAGGTGTGCTTCGCGCGTGCCATAAGCGTCCGATCTCTGCATCTCAGATCACGCAGCTTGTTGATGAGGTGGAGACAGAGATATTCAGCCGTGAAGAGAAGGAGATTCCCAGTGAAGTGATCGGTGAGCTTGTCATGAACAAGTTAAAGGATCTCGAGGCGGTTGCATATGTCAGATTCGCATCGGTATACCGCGAATTCAAAGATGTGAACACATTCTTGGACGAACTGAAAAAAGTACTGAAATAGAACCGACGGATTACCGCAACTCAAGAGCGAAAACGATGTGGAAACAGGTTGTTTTCGCTTTTTTATTGGAGATTAAGAAGCAATATGTGGAGTTTATTCTACCCGGATCACTATGTAAGCAGTACGTATGCGATCCGATACAGGGATCTCTATGAAAAAGGATACAGAGGGATTCTGTTTGATATTGACAACACGCTTGTTCCACACAACGCACCGGCGGATGAACGCGCTGTCTTGTTTTTTAAAGAGCTTCATCGGATCGGTTTTCGAACTATGATCGTGTCCAACAATAAGGAGCCGCGTGTGAAGTCGTTTTGCGATGCCGTCGGTGCGGGCTACATTTTTAAGGCTCATAAACCACTGAAAGGCGGCTATTTAAAAGCAATGGCTGTTATGGAGACAGCGCCGCACAACACGATTTTTGTAGGCGATCAGATTTTTACGGACACGCTCGGCGCGCGGGCACTTGGTATATTGACTTATCTGGTCATGCCGATCGATCCCAAAGAGGAGATCCAGATTGTCTTAAAAAGGATTCCTGAACGATGGATCCTCCGTGAATACTTAAAAACACATTGCCTGGAATATGATACGGAGGATATCTGATGATTACAATAGACGGACAGACAAAAATCTGCGGTCTTTTGGGCTATCCGGTTAAGCACACGCTTTCACCGATGATCCATGAGATTCTGGCACATCATACCGGAGAAAATCTTGCATACATTCCTTGTGAGACCGATCCTTCGCATCTTGCGGATGCGGTTAAAGGTGCGCAGGCGATGCATTTTCTTGGACTCAATGTTACGGTTCCGCATAAAAGTGCAATCATTCCGTTTCTATCTTCGATCGATCCGCTTGCCGGGAAGGTTGGAGCGGTCAATACGCTGGTACCCGAAGAAGACGGATTTCGCGGCTACAATACGGATCTGACGGGACTTGGTCGTGCGATGCGTTATGACGGTGTTTCGATCCCGAAAGAGAAGACCGTTCTAATCGGTGCGGGCGGTGCTGCGCGTGCTGCAGCGTTCCTTCTTGCAGAAAATGGTGTGACGGAAGCTTATATTATTAACAGAACACTAGAATCTGCGACGAAATTGTGCGATAATATTAATACAACCTACGGAAGGACAGTTTTCAAACCGCTTCTCCTGTCACAATATGACAGATTGCCGGGTGACGGATATCTTGCAGTGCAAGCAACAAGTGTCGGGCTTTTTCCTGACAATGAGAAGGCGCCGATCATGGACGAGGCATTCTATCAGAAGTGCAGTGTGGGATACGATCTCATATACAGACCGTTTGAGACGCGGTTTATGCGCTTTTTCAGAGAACAGGGTAAACCATCCTTTAACGGTCTTCGCATGCTGATCTTCCAGGGGATTGAAGCATATGAAAAATGGACAGGTAAGCCGGTTTCGGATGATGTTGTGCCGGAAGTGATTGAGGCTTTGGAAAGACATGCATAATATCATTTTGATCGGTTTCATGGGATGCGGCAAATCGACCGTCGGTGTGAAGCTCTCGTATCATTTGCGCCTCCCGTTTTTGGATACGGACAAGCTCTGTGAGCAGAAGATGGGCAAGACCATCCGCGAAACCTTTGAACAGGATGGGGAATCTTTTTTCAGAGAGACGGAGACGGAGGTTCTTAGGAGCCTTTCGGATGGGAAAAATGCAAATATCATCGCAACGGGCGGCGGACTCCCGCTTCGGGATATAAACCGTAACATCCTGAAGGATGTGGGGACTGTATTTTATCTGCGCGCAACGCCCGAAACGATTTTTGACCGCATTGGTCAAGACACAAAGCGTCCTCTTCTTCTATGTGAAGACCCGAAGAAAAGGATCGAATCGCTTTTGAAGGAACGGGATCCGATTTACATGGAAGCGGCGGATCACGTGATCGATGTGGACGGGAAGGATTTTCGCAGGATCATTCGCGAGATCGCTTCTTTGTGCAAGGAGCAGAAATGAAGATACTGGTGATTAACGGCCCCAATCTTAATTTTCTCGGGATCAGGGAGCCGGATATATATGGAAGAGAGGATTATGAGAGCCTGCTTCGCTTTATCGCCGATGTGGCGGCAAAGCACGGCGATACGGCGGAAGTCTTTCAAAGCAATCACGAAGGTGCCATCATCGACCGCATTCAGGATGCGTACGCAGACGGCACGGAAGGAATTGTGATCAATCCGGGCGCATTTACGCATTACAGCTATGCGATCCATGATGCGCTGCAATCGATCTCGATTCCCAAGGTGGAAGTACATCTCTCGGATATCACAAAACGGGAGGAGTTCAGGCGGATCTCGGTTACCAAGGCCGCGTGTGACCACCAGATTTACGGTAAGGGCTTTAAAGGTTATGAAGAGGCAATAGAATACTTACATAAAGGAGGTATCTAGTAATGGTAAAAATGATGCAGTTTCAAAAGGGAGATGTGATCTTCAAAGAAGGCGACAGCGAACTTTGCATGTATGAAGTCGCAAAAGGGTCGGTTGACATCATCCTGCATCGAGGCGAATCCGATGAAGAGAAACTCACTACAGTGAAGGCAAACGGTGTATTCGGCGAGCTCGGTCTGATCGATTATATGGCGCGTTCCGCAACAGCGATTGCAGCGGAGGATACAACGGTTACGGTTGTAGACGATGACAGTTTTTCTGACTATATCAAGGAGAAACCGGATTTGATCCTTCATCTGATCCATTCCATTTCCGACAGAATCCGTGTTCTGTCACAGGATTATGATGAGGCTTGCCGTGATATCTCGACCTACTACAGCGGCGAAAAGAGTGAAATGAGCGGATCGTTTGGCGAGCGTATCAAGAAACTGATCAGCTTCGGAAGACAGAACGCGTAGGAGGGATGCAGAGATGATTACAAAAGTAAATTTCAAAAAAGGTGATTTGATCTTCCGTGCAGGTGAGCCCGGAAATTCGATGTTTGAAGTAGTTGGCAAGGGTCACGTTGGTCTTTTCCTTGATTATGGTCTTCCGACGGAATTTATGGAGTCTTCCGTAACAACGGACGAATTCTTCGGTGAGCTTGCTGTTCTCGGTGTTGCGATCAGAAGATATACGGCGAAAGCAATGTCTGATGTAACGCTGAACATGATCGGTTCCGCAGATTTTGACGAATATGCAAAGCAGGATGCAGCAAAGGCTTACAAGATTCTGACCAATGCATCGGCGTGTCTTCGTGATCTGACAAGCGACTACAAGAGAGCTTGCACCACACTTGCACAGTATGCGGATGCAAAGGAGAAGGGTGGAGATATCCCGGCTGAGCTCCTTAACAAAATGAAGAACTACGCAAAACGATAATCGAAAGTGTAGGGTGAAAAATGAATAAAGACAACGCATTAACGGAAAGCATTATTGCAAATATGTCGGAGGGCATCATGACACTGAGCATGAAAGGGAAGATCGTTTCCCTGAATCCTGCCGGTGAAAAGATACTCGACGTTGCCGCGGATGAGGTTGTCGGAAAAGCATTTGCGGGCGTCTTTTTCTCTGATGAGAGAAATGACGCCTTTAATCAACTTGTGCTGGATGCGATTGCCGACCCGGACACCGTGAAGGATGCCTTTGTGCCATATGCACATGACGATGTGATCAGACAGATCCGTCTGCTTACATCCCTGCAGGTGGTAGAAGGGGAGAAGATTGGTATCATCATTGTAATTTCCGACATGACAGAGCTTTTTGAGCTGCGCGATGCGATGAAAGCGATGGAACGGATCCGCGCACTTAACGGAAAGCTTGAGGAGAGAAATGAAATCCTGCAGCGTACATTCGGTCGATTCCTTTCGGACGAGATTGTCCATGAACTTCTTGAGACGCCGGATGGTCTAATGATGGGTGGGAAAAAGGAATGCCTGACGATCATGATGAGTGATCTGCGTGGCTTCACCGCGCTTTCGGAGCGGCTTAACCCGGCAGATCTCTTGACGATGCTCAATCACTACCTTGGAGAGATGACGAGGATCATTCAGGATCATCGCGGTACGATCATTGAGTTTATCGGCGACGGTATCATGGCGATCTTCGGCGCACCGCAGTACTTTGAGGAGAATGCCGCTGAAGCGGTGGCTGCTGCTGTCGAGATGCAGCGTGAGATGGAAAAAATCAACGCTTGGAATGAGGAGAACGGATTCCCGTATCTGAAGATGGGCATCGGCTTAAACTGTGGTGATGTCATCGTAGGACTTATCGGCTCAGAGCAGCGAACCAAGTACGGCGTAGCCGGAAAGGAAGTAAATCTGGCGGGAAGGATCGAGAGCTTTACAACGGCAGGCGAACTTCTTATTTCGGAGACGGTTCGTGAGGCTGTGGGAACGGATCTGAAGATCGCAGAGACCAGGCAGGTTGTTCCGAAAGGTGCGAAGAAGCCGATGAACGTGTACCGTGTTGTCGGAATCGGCGCTCCTTACTACGTGGAATGTAAAGAAGAAGTGATCACAAGGAAAACGCTTTCGGTACCTTGCAAGGTCGTCTTCCGTACTTTGTCTGAAAAAAATGTCAGTGTTACCTCGATTGAGGGCACATTCTTAGAACTCGGAGAAGGCGGTGCGATCCTTAAGACGGAAGAGCGCCTGGCGCGTTTTGACAATATTCTGATCGAATTCGGTGGAGACCTTTACGGGAAGGTGACGCATGATCTCGGAACCACGTACGAGATCACATTCACTTCATTGCCGACCGGTTTTGCGGATGCAATGCAGAAGGCGCTTTCAGCCACGTGATCCTGCAGAAAAAAGTTCTTGAAAAAGAGAAAAACATAGTGTAAACTGATACGAGTTACAACGTGTGTTCATTTAGGAGGAATAGTAGAATGATTTCTGCAGGCGATTTCAGAAATGGTATTACCATTGAAATTGATAGCAATA
>JAIKWO010000141.1 GCA_024684675.1 Lachnospiraceae bacterium | reverse complement strand
CCAAAAGGAGATCATTCGTTTAGACCCCAATGAAGTTGCATTACTGCTTGATCAGGTTGAAGACGGATCAGCACTAACTGAAAAACAGAAAGATTTTCACAAAAAAACAAGGGTCAGAGATTTAGCACTTCTCACGCTTTTACTCGGAACCGGTATTCGTGTCTCTGAATGTGTAGGGCTTGATTTGAATGATGTGGATTTCGACAATCTACGGATCAAGATCAGAAGAAAAGGTGGCTACGAGGACGTTGTGTACTTTGGCAACGAGGTTGAAAATGCATTGATGGACTATCTCGATGAGCGAACACATGTCGTTCCTGTATCGGGTCATGAAGACGCACTGTTTCTCTCGCTTCAGAACCGTAGAATCACCGTCCGGTCCGTTGAAAAGCTTGTGAAAAAATATGCTTCTCTTGTTACCTCGCTCAAAAAAATAACGCCCCATAAGCTTCGAAGCACATTCGGTACAAATCTATACCAAGAAACAGGTGACATCTATCTTGTGGCAGATGTCCTTGGACATAAAGATGTGAATACAACTCGTAAACACTATGCTGCCATGCAGGATCAGAATAAGAGAAAAGCTGCAAAAGCAATCCGGCTTCGCGAAGAAGACTGAAAAAACGGTATCGTTATTCCATATAATATTTGGGTATCACAAGATACATGCCGCTTTTGATCACATCATCTTCCAGATGATTGATTGATTTAACTTCCTTCACATAAGAAGCAACATCTGTTACATCAGGTGTAACATTCGCTTCAGCGATACACAGCAAATTCTCTCCGGCTGCTACAGGAATGCTGGAATACACTTTATGAATAGCTTGTGAATGGGATGCCTGTGCGTTAACGAGCAAGCCGCTGATCATAAAGAAGCATACGGAAACGATCGCCAACGCTGCAACGAACACAGCAACATTCCTTCTTCTCTGTCTGATGCGACGCTTTCTGTTATTCCGAATGCGTCGTTCGCTGTTTTCATTATTTAATTCACGTATACTTCTCTCTTTCATGACAATCTCCCAAAACGAACATTTGTTACGAACATATGTTTTCTATATGCTCATATTATCGAACATACATTCTCTTGTCAATAGCTTTTCGCTAAAAAATCGAACAAATATTTGGAATATATGTTTGCTTTTTTGTTTTCGTCATGCTACTATACTGATAGGAACATACATTTGGTTTATATGGAGGTTCATATGGGATACGGTAAGATTAGCAATAAACAGAGAGAGATTTTAGAATATATTAAGGAAGAGATTTTAAAACGAGGATATCCGCCTGCAGTTCGTGAGATCTGTGAAGCGGTCAATCTAAAATCCACATCGTCAGTTCACTCTCATCTGGAGACGCTTGAAAAGAACGGATATATCAGAAGAGATCCGACCAAACCGCGTGCGATTGAGATCTGTGATGATTCATTTCAGCTTGTTCGCACCGAAATGGTCAGCATTCCCGTTGTCGGAACCGTCGCAGCAGGCTCTCCTATCCTTGCAGAGGAGAATATCGCAAGCTACTTCCCTATTCCGGCTGAGAATGTTCCGACCGGTTCGCCTTCTTTCGCATTAAAAGTGAAAGGTGATTCCATGGTAAATGCCGGCATATATAATGGGGATCAGATCTTTGTTCAGACCTGTGACACAGCAAAGAACGGCGATACCGTTGTTGCCCTGATCGATGATTCTGCTACGGTTAAGACTTTCTATAAGGAGAACGGTCATATTCGTCTCCAACCTGAGAATGATTACATGGATCCGATCATTGTTGATGATTGCAAGATCCTTGGAAAAGTATATGGCGTACTTCGCTTTTTCCACTAAATAAAAGACCATCATTTGATGGTCTTTTTTATGTCTACAGTTCTGTCTTTTCGATCAGTTTTCCGTCTCGCCATATTCTTTCAAGATCATAGAATAATCTGTTCTCGTGATCAAACAGGTGGATAATGATATCATGATAATCCATCAGGATCCAATTAGCCGAATCATACCCCTCAATCTGGCGAAGCGGCATTCCAGCTCTACCGAGCTTTTCTTCCACATTGTTTGCAAGCGCCTGCATTTGGTTACGATTATCGCCACCTGCAATAATAAAATAATCTGCGATTGTAGAGATCTCACTGATATCAATAATGCGTATATCCTGCGCTTTCTTATCTTCTAAAGCTTCTACGGCGATTTTTGCGTATTCGGAAATGGTCATGTCGTTTTCTTTTGCTCCTTTATATAATAATCATATGTCAGCTGTGTCATCGGATCGATCGGTTCACTTGTCGTGTTGAGATAATGGAGAATCTCGCTTAATATCATCAAAAGTGCACGATCCAAGTCAATAAATGCAATCTTTCTGATCTCAGGCAGCTGATCCGATTGTTTCCTACAAGGCTCTATATAGTCGGCAATATAGATGATCTTCTCTAAAAGCCCCATTCGCGGCCTGCCGGTCGTGTGATAGAGAATAGCATCTTTGATCTCCGGATCTTTGATCCCGAACTTCTCTTCCGCCAGAAATGCCCCGACTTTTGCGTGCAACAAAAACGGGTTTTTCTTTTCAGATTCGGTTATATCGATTTTATTCTTCCTGCAGATCCGAACTCTTTTCTCATTATCAAAGCACTTTGCACAATCATGCAACAGTCCGGCGACCTCTGCACGGATCGGATCCTCTCCATAGCACATAGCAAGGCATGCAGCTGTATATGCAACGCCAAGTGTATGTTCATACCGCTTGGCATCGAGTTCCTTTTCCATTTCTTTACGGATCTTAGCAATGTCTTGTTGATTCACGTTGACCCCTCTAATATGTTATGTGATGTTCTGTCATGTATCGCAGTACTGCTTCGGGAAGGAGCCCTTCAGCAGTATGGTCGCTACGTAATGCGTCACGGATCATGGTTGATGAGATATCAATATTCTCCGTTGAAAAAACGGTAATATTCGCGCTGTATTTCTCTTTTAACGTATGAATCTTCGTTTCCAGAGCTTTCGGCTCAAAATCTTTTCGTGAAGCAGCGAGAATGTGCGCATTTTGAAAGATCACTTCGGGATGCTGCCATTTTTCCATGGAAAAAACAGTATCCGCTCCTACAATAAAGAAAAGCACATCCTGGGGATAAAGAGCTTTTAATGCTTCGATCGTTTCGAATGTGTAGGAATCACCGCCTCGTCTGATCTCCATATCGGAAACTTCGAAGGAAGGTTCAAAGGTAATACTATCCCGAACAAGCTCCAAACGCACTTTTGCAGGCAGAATCTCGCTTTGATCCTTCATGTATGAAATATTACTCGGAATAAAGATCACACGATCCAGTTTTGCGGCCTTTTTTGCACGGATCGCAAGCATAATATGCCCTTTGTGGATCGGATTGAATGTTCCGCCTAAAATACCGATTCTTAACGGCACCATATTGATCTCCTATCGCAAGGGTAAAATAATCTTCTTATTGTCTTTGCTCTCTTTATACAGAACAATTTTTTTGCCGATCACTTGTACCACATCAGAACGAGTACGCTCGGCAAGCATGCGGGCAATCTCGTTCGGATCATCCATACAGTTCTTTAAGACAGCCACTTTAATGAGTTCTCTTGTGTTAAAAGCCTCTTCAATCGCCATTGTAACTTCCGGCGTAAGCGATGCTTTCCCAATTTGAAAGATCGGATCAAGATTGCTTGCCAGACCTTTTAAAAAGGCACGCTGTTTACTGGTAAAATTCATATAGTATCTCCTAAAACAAGCTATTTATAATAGTCAAAAGAAAGACCGTACATACGAACCGTGTCGCCTTCTTTAATCTCCAACGCCTCAAGTTCTTCCAAGATACCGGATTCTTTCAGGAAATTCTGGAAGAACCGGAAGCCTTTCTCGCTTTCCAGGTTTGTATAGCCAAGCATCTTTTCGATGCGCGGACCTTCTACAACATATTCATTGTTTTCTTCATCATAGGTTACAGAATACGGCTCATTCATATATCCGCTAACCATCTCGGGGAAATATTCCTGCTCAAAGATCACCGGCTTATCATCCAGCTGATCAAGCATGCCGCGAACATGATATAAAAGCACAGATACACCTTCTCCACTGACCGCCGATATGGGAAATACCTTTGTATCAGGAAAAGCCTTCTCAATTGCCTTGATCGGGTCGTCATCTCCAAAGACACAGTCCATCTTATTGGCTGCAATAACCATTGGGCGACCGGCCAGCTCTTCATTGTATCGTAAAAGCTCTTTCTGAATGGCGCGAATATCTTCTACCGGGTCACGTCCTTCCGTACCGGCAGCATCCACTACATGAATCAACACCTTGGTACGTTCAATATGACGAAGAAACTCATGACCAAGTCCCACACCTTCCGAAGCACCTTCGATAAGGCCCGGAATATCTGCTATAACAAATCCTTTTGCGCCATCCAGATCAACTACGCCAAGATGTGGATTCAATGTTGTAAAGTGATAATTTGCAATCTTCGGGCGCGCATTGCTGACTCTCGATAAAAAGGTCGATTTCCCAACGTTAGGGAATCCGACAAGACCGACATCCGCAATCACCTTTAATTCAAGTTGCAGTTCCAGTTCGATCGCCGGCTGCCCGGGCTGTGCATATTTCGGAGCCTGCATGGTCGAAGTGGCATAGTGCTGATTACCGTTGCCCCCTTTACCCCCCGGCAAAAGGATCTGGCGCTTGTTATCACCGGACATATCTGCAATGACCTTGCCAGAATTTGCCTCTTTAATGACCGTACCTGCAGGAACCTTAATGATCACATCATTGCCGTCAGCGCCGTGACAACGCTTCTTACCACCGGGTTCCCCGTCCTGCGCTTTATATTTTCTGATATGGCGAAAATCTGTAAGCGTATTCAGGCCTTCGTCCACTTCAAAAATGACGTCTCCGCCTTTTCCACCATCGCCACCGTCAGGACCGCCGCTCGGCACATATTTTTCACGTCTGAAAGAAACGTGGCCGTCGCCGCCTTTTCCGCTTCTGACAACAATTTTAGCTCGATCTGCAAACATAGGTTACCTCATTTTTATACAAATCAAATAAGAAAAATAAGGCTCCAAACAAGGATGTTTGAAGCCTTCCAAGCAGTTTGTATTACTTTTCTTCTACCGGATATACGGAAGCCTGCTTTTTATCTCTTCCGACTCTTTCGAATCTTAATACACCATCAACCAATGCGAATAATGTATC
>JAIKWO010000135.1 GCA_024684675.1 Lachnospiraceae bacterium | reverse complement strand
CGCATTGATCATCGTGGATGCAAGACCTGTTACGGTGATACATCCTGCGATCATGCCGGCCATTGCACATGCAATAGCTACCGTAATCGCGCCCTTGGAACCGGCTACAAGCGATTCCCAGGCGGATGAAAACGCCTGCTTCACGCAGCGCGATGTGACCGCTCCCGCACTCTCCTCTTTTCGTGCGATCAGTGAGTTGATCAGATTGTTGATAAAACCGACAGCAAATGCTGCAACAATAGAAAGCGCAGCAGAGGATGCCATCGTCTTCGTTCCGGTCGATACCAGCCAAACCAAAAGGATAAGCGGGAAGATCAGATAACAATTGCCGATCAGGAATTTGATCTTCGGAAGCTCATCCTTCGGGATACCCTTAAGGCCCAGCTTCTTTGCTTCCAGATGAACGGCAATGAAGATACCTGCAAAGTACAGCACAGCGGGAAGGACCGCTTTCAGCGCTACCTGTGCATACGGGATATCCATGTACTCTGCCATCAGGAATGCCGCAGCACCCATGATCGGCGGCATGATCTGTCCGCCCGTCGAGGCAGCCGCTTCAACAGCGCCGGCAAACTCTGCCTTATAGCCTGTCTTCTTCATCATCGGGATAGTAACTGAACCGGTCGTTACCGTATTACCAACAGACGATCCGGATACCATGCCGCAAAGTGCGGACGATACAACCGCCACCTTGGCAGGACCGCCGCTTGACCAGCCGGCAAGCTTATTGGCAAATGCAATAAAGAAGTTGGCGATTCCGGTTCTCTCCAGAAACGAACCGAAAATAATAAACAATACGATGTATGTATAGCATACATTCGTCGGCGTACCGATCACACCGTTCGTGGTATAGAACAGCTTGTAGATGATCGTCTTGATCGTCTGGTAGATGTCCATATTGTAGGAATACTGGTTGATAAAAGCATACAACACCAGAAGACCCACAATGCATAAGATCGGAACACCGACACATCTACGGCACAGCTCAACCAGCACCAAAATACCGGCAATACCGATCACCACATGAATCGGCTCGATTCTGGTCGCCAGCTTGATGATCGAAAGCGCATTGATCGCGAAATAGAAAAAGCACCCTGCTCCCACTACCATCAGCAGAATGTCAAACCATGGCATGAAGTTTGTTTTCACATGAAGTTTGTTCGCCGGGTACGTCAAAAATCCGGCGATACAGATAAACCCAAGAAACAAAGACAGCCTTGTCTCGGGCAGCGCTGTCGAAAACAGCGTCATATAAATACAATACAAAGAGAACAAAGCCAAAAACATGTTGATCGCGATTTTAGCCTTGCCCTCCCAGATTCGGGTATTACTCTCCTTGTCATACTGACGCATGATCGCATCGACGTCTTCGGCGTCGATGCGATCAGCAGTGGTATTCTTATGATTTAAATCAGTCATAAAATAGAGATCCTCACTGTTAATCAGAGCATTTTTTTATTTTGCTACTTTGTAGCCCTTCTCTTCGAAATACTTTGCTGCACCCGGATGATACGGAACGGATGTGATGCTTGTCGCATAGTCAAGATTCAGCTCGCCGTATTTTGCATGAGCGGAAACCTGGCTTTCTGCATTCTCAAAGAGGTCGGATACAAATTTGTAGATCACATCTTCAGGAACGTCGTTCTTAGCAAGAACAACTGCGCCAACGCCGACTGTCTCGATGTCGGAAGCGGTGTTGTATGTATCCTTTGTGATCGTGCATTTTGTGTAATAAGGAGAAGATGCAAGAAGCTTGTCAATGTGCTCCGCATCAAGTGCAACGAGAGATACCTGCTTCGTTGTTGCAAGGTCTGTAATCGCTGTTGTAGGAGCTCCCGCCACAACGAATGCTGCATCGATCTTGCCATCCTTTAAAGCATCTGCACTGTCACCGAAGGACTGGTATGTCGGCTCGATGTCAGTCTCTGTAAGACCGTAAACACCAAGGATATCGATCGCATTGAAGTAAACACCGGAGCCTGCGGCGCCGATGGAAACTTTCTTGCCTTTCAAGTCAGCAACTGTCTGAATCGAAGGATCAAGTGTTACGATCTGTACCTGCTCTGTATATAATGCAGCAACTGTGGAGAAGCAGGTAACGGGCTTCTCGAACAGATTCTTACCTTCGTAAGCATATGCCATAACATCGGACTGGCAGAAAGCAAGCTCAGCGTTGCCATCTTCCATCTCCATTACATTGGCCTGAGAACCGTTGCCGACAATACCGACAACCTTGATACCTGCATTATTGGTTGCATGCTGTGCGATTACGGAACCAAATGCATAATAAGTTCCGGACTCACCACCGGTTACAAAACGCAGATCGGATCCTGCGGATGCACCCGCACCGGATCCGCCGCCGCATGCTACAAGCGAAACTGCCATTGCAGCAGTCAGTAAAAGCGAAAATAATTTCTTTTTCATAAGACATTCCTTCCTTTTCTAGTATTCTTGTTTTGGTAAAGTTTTGTCAATCAATAGAATAACACAAAACCAAAGATTCTCGCAAGTGTAATTGTATACAATTATCCATTTATACCTTCAGCACGTACTGATGCAAAACTTCCGTCAATGCACCGATCTCAAGCGGCTTGATGATATGGTCATTCATGCCGATGTCTTTTGACTTCAGCCTATCTTCATCAAACGCATTTGCACTCATCGCAACGATCGGGATCGACGCGGCGTACGGACTGTGGGATGCGCGGATCGCCTGTGTTGCTTCATAACCGTTCATCACAGGCATGTAGATATCCATCAGAATGATATCATAAGGACGGTCGTCAGCTGCCAGGAACATTTCAAACGCTTCCTTGCCATTTTCTGCCGTATCCACCTCGGCTCCCGTCATCTCGAGCAGGTACTGCGCAATCTCGCGGTTGATCTCCACGTCATCGACAGCAAGAATCCTTCTTCCGGTCATATCTACCGAAGAGAGGTCATCGCCGGATACGGATGCTGGCTCCTCTTCTGCTACTGTAGCCATATCTGTCACAACAGCACTATGATCGATCAGAAGCATTAAGTCGATCGTCGTCGTCGTACCTTCGCCGGGCTCGCTCTCCACTGTGATCGTGCCCTGCATCATATCGATAACAGATTTCGTGATCGCCATACCAAGTCCCGTGCCGCGCACATTGGTGTTATGCTCGTCCGCCTCGCGCGAGAACGGAATGAAAAGCTTCTCAAGATACGCCTTGCTCATACCGATACCGTTATCGGACAGAACAAATTGAAAATGCGCTTTCTCGCCTTCATCGCAAGGAATCTCCGTCGCCTCGATCGAAAGCTCGCCGCCTTCCGGCGTATACTTAACCGAATTGGATAAGATATTCACCATGATCTGTTGCAAACGAAGGTCATCCGATAAGACGTTCGGATGGATGATATCCCGCAGATTTGAGTGAAGCGTATGATGACGCTCCTCGATCTGCTGCGTCATGATTGTGATCGTCTGCTCGATCAGCCTCGGCACATTGACAGGTTCGCTGTTAATCGTAAAGCGGCCACTCTCAATGCGACTCATATCCAGAATATCGTTAATGAGCGCGAGCAGGAAATTACCGGAGGAATCGATCTTATCCAGGCAGTCTGCAAGTTTTTCCTTATTATCAATATTGTCTCTGGCCATCAGCGTCATGCCGACGATCGCATTCATCGGCGTGCGGATGTCATGACTCATCTGGGAGAAAAAGTCTGTCTTCGCCCGGTTCGCATTCTCCGCCACGACAATAGCTTTTTCCAGCTCTTCGTTACGCTTTGCAAGTTCCGATTCGGTATATTTCTTACGCTCGGAGAGCGTTTTTTCCATAAGACGGATACCGCGTGTCAATACGCCGATCTCATCGTCGGATTCTTTCGGAAGAAATGTGTCGTAATTACCGCTCTCAATCTCCTTGACCGCCTTAGTCAAAAGAATAATCGGATCGATCATGCTCTTACTTCCCAAAACGGAAAGAGCGACGTTCGCAATGATTCCGAGGATCGCCAACAGAATCGTCAGTCTGACGATCGTGTTGCGTACTGCAAATACTTCATCATACGCATCGCAGAAGAAAAGCTGCAGGTTATTACGAAGCGGCACGGAAACGCCGATCCTGTGTCCCCCCTTATACATATACTCAATCACATTCGAGGCACCGTCTGAAAATGTAACTGCGCTCTGATTCATATCAAGCTCGTCACCGTGCGTCTCTCCTTCAAAGAAAGCCGGATGATAATGCACGGTTCCGTCTGCGTTCTTTAGAAATGCATAGCCGTTTTCCAGAAACCTGATTTTGCCAACCTTTTCCGCCAATCTTTTAAAATCAAAGTCCATGCCCATGATCGCCACGAGCTTCCCGTCTTTGTAAAATGACGAGATATAGGAAAGCACCCATTTCCCGATTACTTCATTGTAATACGGCTCGACCCAGACGCTTGAGTCATACCGCTTTTTGGAAAGAATTTCCGTGATCTGATCATAGTGAGCAGCATCCAGTTTGTTTAGGTACTTTCGCTCTTCCGGCTCATCGCCGTCTTCCCTGACATATAGAACACCGTCAGTCTCACCCGTTAACTCCGGATTAAAAACAAAATAATTCGCGATCGCAAAATCCGATTTCTTCATAATTCCGAGGAAGACCTCACGAAGCCTGAAGAAAACAGCCTGTCTCGTGCCTTTGTCCTTTACGTAGTCTACTGATTTAATCATCTCGTCGGAAAGCGCAACCATATCCTTTACGGAGGTCTCCGCCTTGATCATATCCTCCTCGATCGGCGTAGCCTGCGCTTCTGCAATCCCGACCAGCCGTGTGACAGCCTCTTTGCCTTGCGCATCCGCAACAAACCAATAGATGCAGGCGGCAAAGATCAGCATCGTGATCATGACTGCGGCCGCACTCATCACTGCGGCTCTTTTAATCAGAGAATGTCGTGTATGCATATGCATCTCCTAACAAACATCAGTTACCGGAATCTATATCAAGCAGTTCTGCCTTGGCAAGCCTGATCTTCAGGATCGCCTTATCGGCATTTTGAGAAAGGATCCGCAAGCGGAATACAAGCGTGCCGGATCCGATAGGAAGGACAAAACAATCATCCCCCCCTCGCTCCTTACATAGCGAAATTCGATTGCGGATCAGATGATAAAATCTGTCCTCGGCATCGTTCAGCTTCTTATCAAGTGATTTTTCATTGCCAAGCACTTCCGCCAAGAGACGTTCGCATGACCGATTCATATACAGAAGTTTAAACCGTCCCCCTGTGAGAACCAGAAGCGAACAAGGCCGCTTATCAGAGATATCCGTTCGCCCAGCCTCCACAAACAAATCCGTATCCGCATCTTCTTCCGGCAGGATCCCTTTCGGATTCAGGAAAGGTCCAACCTCGTCAAGCGGAAGGGGTTTACTGATATAGTAACCCTGCACTTCTTCACAACCGATGCTGCGCAGGAATTCAAACTGCTCTTTTGTCTCCACGCCCTCGGCAAGTGTACGGATCCCCAATCGCTTTGCTGCTGTGACCGTTGCAATAATGATCTCTCCGGACTGATCCGTGTGAAACGCAGCCGAATTCATGTCGATCTTAAGCTTATCAAAATCGAATTCCTTTAAAGTGTTAAGAGAGGAATATCCCCGGCCGAAATCGTCTACCCATACCTTATATCCGGCTTCTGTGAAGCGCCTGATCTGCAAACGGATCAATTCACTCTCTGACAGGATCTTCTCCGTGATCTCAATATTCAGATAGGATCTGTCGATTGCGAATTCTTTCACCGCATTTTCTACAACCGCAAACACATCAGATAAGTGAAAATCAAGGCGTGAAAGATTGAACGATACCGATTGGATCTGGATACCCTTATCAAGACCCTCTCTTAAGTCTTTACAGATTTTTCTGATCATGTAGGTATCCAGAATACTGATCTGTCTTGACTCTTCGATCGCGGAGATAAACTCTTTCGGTGACAGGAATCCGAGCTTCGGATCTTCCCACCTGGTCAGCGCTTCATATCCGATCACGCAACCGTTCAGTGTCCGGATGATCGGCTGGTAATATACCTTGAGCTCGCCGTTTTGGATGGCCTCCTCCAGATGCTTTCTGATATATTCACGATTAGAGATGATCTGCTTCAACTCGTCATCGTAATAGCGGAAAAGGACACCATCTTCATAGTGAATAAAGGATTCTGCGATACGCGCATACGAAAGAAGCTCAGATACCGGAGGATCTTCATCGCGCGGGATCAGGTAGATACCGGCCTTTAGAAGAACTGGCGTAATACCACCCAGAAGGCGCACACCTTTCGCGATCTTATCGATCTTCTCTTCGACTGATACATCACGCGTGATCACGCAGAAACTCTCGTTATTCTCACAGGATACCTGCGCATCCGGAAAGAAAGTCTTTACGAGCGAGCGCATATTCCGAAGTAGCGTATCGGCCGAACGGGTGCCATTGTTCTCGCTGTACACACGCATATCAACTATGTTGAGAAAAACACAAAACCGATTCTTTCCTCGCATCGAACGTTCCTTTCTTGGCTTTTATATGATAAACGAGTCTATTATCTGATTAAAGTCAGATACAAATCAAGGTTTTAGCCAAATCTATTATTAATTTTATCAAATTTTCTAAAAATAAGGAAGACATAAAAAAATCCCGCAACGTTTCTTTGCAAGAAACATTGCGAGATTCATCAAATCGGAGTGACAAGATTCGAACTTGCGGCCTCCGCCTCCCTAAGACGGCGCTCTAACCAAACTGAGCCACACCCCGTTTGCATTTGCAACTCTGATATTATATCGTGGTTTTCCAAGAAAATCAAGAGTAAATGCAAAAGTTTTTACTGCAAATATTGTGCGATAAAATCATCCTCCGAAAGGATCGGAACCCCCAGCGATTTCGCAGTTTTGTTCTTTGTAGACATTGATGTCGTATCATTATTGATGAGCGCATCTGTCTTGCCTGTCACGGATCCTGTTACCTTACCGCCCCGCTTCTCCACTTCTTCTTTGAGCGCGTTACGGTTCTCAAAATGCGTAAGACTTCCTGTTACAACAAATACCTTGCCGGCAAGCGTCATCGTGCCGGTATCTGCAGAAGGTGATGCTTCGATTTCCAGCATAGACAAGAGATCCGTAAACTGCGCCCTGTTCTCTTCCTTTTGAAAAAATCCGTAAAACGCTTCAGCAAGGACAGGTCCGATGCCGTCGATGGCAGCAAGCCGTTCTGCATCCGCGGAAAGCATCGACTCCGCATCGCCCGCAAACTCACGCACGATCACTTTTGCATTGGCAAGACCGATGCCCGGAATACCCATCGCATAAAGAAGTTTCGGAAGCGTTGTCTTCTTCGCCCGTTCAGCACTCTCGATCATATTGTTACAGGACTTCTCACCGAAGCCGTCCATCAGCGCGATTGCTTCTCTATGCGCTTCCAGATGGAACAGATCACGGAAGGAATGCAGGTACCCCGCATTGATGAACTTCTCAAGTGTCGCTTCCGAGATACCGTCGATGTTCATCGCATCTCTTGATACGAAATGCGCAAATGACTTGAGCTTCTTGGCATCACACGCCGGATTCGTGCAAAGAAGGACCTCTGCGTCATTCTCTTTGCTGATGCGCGTCCTTCCGCCGCATACAGGGCACTGATCGGGTATCTCAAGCTGACCGCTTTTCGTTTGATTCTCCGCGATCTGCGGAATGATCATATTCGCTTTGTAAACCGTAATCCTGTCCCCGATCCCAAGCTGCAGACTCTTTACGATGCTCACGTTATGAACGGATGCGCGCGTAACGGTCGTTCCTTCCAGCTCCACGGGATCAAAGATCGCAACGGGATTGATAAGACCCGTCCTGCTCGCACTCCACTCTACTTCACGAAGCGTCGTTTCTGCCGTCTCATCCGCCCATTTAAACGCAATCGAATGGCGCGGCGCCTTAGCGGTACGGCCAAGCGATGCGCTGTATGCAAGGTCATCATAAGACAGCACAAGACCATCCGACGGGATATCGTAGTCTTCTATCGCATGCGCAAAATACTCGATTGTATCCAGAATCGTATCCGCCGTTACTGCTTTGTGCTCCACCACATCAAAGCCCTGTTTTGAAAGGAAGGCAAACTGCTCTTCTCTGGAATTCGCAAAATCTACGCCCTCCGCTGATACAAGCGCAAACGCATAGAAGCGCACATTGCGCTCCGCTGTGACGGCGCTGTTTAATTGCCGCACGCTTCCGCTGCAGAGATTACGCGGGTTCTTATAAACAGCCGATGCATCCGGCATCGAGGAATTGATTTTCTCAAAATCGGAATAGGTGATGACTGCCTCGCCGCGCAGTACTAAGTTCCCTTTATAGGGAATCCTGTGCGGAAGGTTCTTAAACGTGCGCGCATTGGCTGTAATCACTTCACCAACCTCACCGTTGCCTCTTGTCACCGCCTTTGAAAGCAAGCCGTCCTCATACTCTAATACAACGGTCAGCCCATCCAGTTTCCAGCTCAGGAGTCCTTTCTTAGCACCCAAAAAGTCGCGCAACTCTTCCCTGCTTTTTGTTTTTCCCAAAGAAAGCATCGGCTCTGGGTGACGTTCCTTTGGGAGCTCATCCACCGCTTCATAGCCGACATTCACAGAGGGAGAATCCGGCAGGATGATTCCCGTTTCCTCCTCAAGCTGCTGCAACCGATCCGACAGCTCGTCATATTCATAATTGCTCATCAGCTCCTTGTCTTCAGCATAATAAGCCTTGGATGCAGCGCGAAGCTTATCGATAAGCATCCGCATTTCGTCTTTTTTGTTCATTACAGTCTATCCCCAAGCCCGCACGCCAGATAGAGCGCACCGACTTCTTCCTCACTCAATTCTCTGTATTCACCGCGCCTTAAGCCATCCAGCGTCACTGTCAAAACGCGTTCACGAAGAAGTGACTTTACATTTGCGCCAAATACCCTGCACATCCGCCTGATCTGGCGGTTCATGCCTTCCGTTAAGATGATACGGAATTTGTATTTGCCGGCCCTTTCAATCCTGCAAGGTCTCGTCGTCCGGTCGAGATCTTTAAGGTATACGCCGGCACCCATTTTCTCAAGAAAATAATCGGTCACTTCACGGTCGATCGTCACCAGGTATTCCTTCTCATGTCCGGCGCTTCCCTTCATCATCTTCTGAATGAGATCACCGTCATTGGTCATAAGAAGCAGTCCTTCCGAGTCACGATCAAGCCGCCCCGCATACGTCACGCGCACAGGGTACTTTACGGCATCCGTAACCGTAACCTTGGCGTGCACATCTTTTTCCGTACAAGTCACACCTTCCGGTTTATAATAAGCAAGTACAACCGTTCTCTCACGCGCTATAACCGGCTTGCCGTCTACAATAACGGCATCGTGATCCGATACTTTCAGTCCGCATGCTGCTACAGCGCCGTTTACAAGAACACGACCGTCTTCAATATATCTGTCCGCCTCGCGCCTCGAGCAAACGCCCGCATCCGCCAGAAATTTGTTCAGTCTGATCGTTCCCAACTTTATCTCTCCCATCCAGCTTATTCTATCATACGCGACTTCACAATGCACTGTTCTTCATGATCGAAAAAAAACAGCCAAGACCACTGAGAGGATCAGCAGCCCCGGCCATTTCATCATACTTGATTCTTTTTGTGAAAATCTTTATCTTGTTGCCTTTGTCGCGATCACGGGAACGCCCGTGCCTGCTACGTTATCCAACAAAATATCGCCGATTGCGATCGGTGCCTTCGCAGTCACCTTATTGATCTCCTTCATCACATCGAAGATCATGGACTTCGGAATATCGGACTTGGTCTTGACGGATACATAAGGCTTCTCGCCGCCTGTAACCTTAACGGTGGAAGTTACGATCCTGGTAGGATTGGTCACTTCTTTTTCCGCATATGCTTTGCCGCGAGGGCATGTATAACCGGTCAGACTCTTTATCTCACCATTTTCTTTTTCTACCGTGATCTGGCAGCCGAGAGGACAGCCGATACAAGTTAATTCGATTTTTTCCATAGCCCTCATCACTCCTTTTCAATCTTAACGGTAATGGTCTTTAATCCGTCATATGCCGCCAGTTCCTTCTTCTGCAGGATGATCTGCTCCATCTCGCCGGGTGCCATGACGTTCTTCTTTCTGTGGAGCACACGCTCGTCATTGTAGTACACGCTGATGAATGCATCCTTAAACACGGCACCGACACGGAAACGAACGGTCAAAAGATCGTCCATACGATCAATGTTGATCGTCTTCGGTACGGTATAGCGCGCGCCTTCCGTTGCAATGATCTCAACAGATTCACCGGATACTGCTTTGCCGCCGCATTTTACAAACTTTGCAGCATTTTCGCCGGCTCTGCCTGCCTCTTCCGATACATAATCAACAAGGTCGTGTACATGAAGCACGTTGCCGCAGGCGAATACGCCGGGGATATTGGTTTCGAGACTCTCATTGACAACGGGCCCCGATGTGATCGGACTCATCTCAACTCCCATGCCTCTGGAAAGTTCGTTTTCGGGGATCAGACCGCAGGATAAAAGCAGCGTATCACAACTGTACTCTTCTTCTGTACCGGGGATCGGCTTTCCGTCCTTACCGACTTCCGCGATCGTAATGCCTTCCACACGCTCTTTTCCTTTGATATCAACAACGGTGTGGCTTAATTTCAGCGGAATGCCGAAGTCATCCAGACACTGCACGATGTTACGCTTTAAGCCGCCTGAATAAGGCATGAGCTCTGCCACAACCTTCACCTTAGCGCCCTCTAATGTCATACGTCTTGCCATGATAAGGCCGATGTCGCCGGAACCTAAGATCACAACTTCCTTACCGGGCATGTAGCCTTCCATGTTCACAAGGCGCTGCGCCGTACCTGCGGAAAAGATGCCGGCCGGACGATAACCCGGAATATTAAGGGCTCCACGCGGACGCTCACGGCAACCCATCGCAAGAATTACGGTTGTTGCCTTAATTTGGAACATGCCGTCTTCGCGGTTCATTGCGGTTACGATCTTGTCAGCGCTGATATCCATGACCATGGTGTTCAGCATATATTCGATCTCCAGATCTTCTACGATATCGATAAAACGGCCTGCATATTCGGGGCCGGTCAGCTCTTCTTTAAAAGTATGAAGACCGAAGCCGTTATGGATACACTGGTTTAAGATACCGCCGAGTTCTTTATCACGTTCAAGGATCAGGATACTGTCGATTCCCGCCTTCTTGGCAGATGCAGCCGCTGCAAGGCCTGCCGGGCCGCCACCTACGATCACAATGTCATATGCTTTCATCGATGTTCCTCCTTACTGCTCTTTGGTGCGGCCAACCACAATCTTGGATGCGCCGCCTGCCTTGGTGATATCTTCCTGCTTCATGGAAAGTTCTCTCTCCAAGATCTCCATCGATCTCGGGCTGCAGAAGCCTGCCTGACATCTGCCCATTCCCGCTCTCGTACGACGCTTGATGCCGTCAAGGGATCTTGCACCTAAAGGACGTCGGATCGAGTCGATGATCTCGCCTTCCGTAACCATCTCGCAGCGGCAGATGATCGTACCGTATGCGGGATTCTCTTTGATCAGTTTATTGCGCTCTTCAAGACTAAGCTCGGAAGGATTTAAGATACCCTTTCTGGTTGCTTTGAAGTCTGCCTTCTTTTCAAGATGCATCAGGTCACGCATCAGATCGGCAACCATCACACCGATCGCCGGCGCACTGGAAAGCCCCGGTGATTCGATGCCTGCGACATCAATGAACTGCTTTGCATCCTCTAATTCGCCGATAATGAACTCGTGTCCGTCTTCATGTGCGCGAAGACCCGCGAAGGAAGTGATGACCTGTCGCATCGGGATATTTTTAACGGAAAGACTTGCGCGCTGCGTAAGCTCATCAAGGCCTTCTCTTGTTGTATTCACACCTTCCTTGTCCTCAATGTCGATCGCCGTCGGTCCCACAAGGAGATTGCCGTGAATCGTCGGGGTGACAAGGACGCCCTTGCCGTATTTGGTCGGGAGTGCAAATACCGTCTTATCCACGTGCGATCCTGCAGTATGATCAAGCAGGCAGTAATCGCCGCGACGCGGTGTGATATGGATTTTGTTTGCGCTAACCATGTTATGGAAGTCATCGGCATAAACGCCTGCGGCGTTGACTACATATTTTGCCTCAATATCGCCCTTGTCGGTTTTCAATGTATATGAGCCGTCGCACTTGACGATATCCGTAACTTCCGTATCGAACTTGAACTCCACGCCGTTCTCAAACGCATTCTCTGCAAGTGCAATCGTCATATTAAAAGGACATACAATGCCGCCTGTCGGTGCATAAAGCGCACCGCATACGCCATCCGCAAGATTAGGCTCCATCTCATGCGCCTCCTCGCGGCTTAGGATCTTCAGATTCGGCACGCCGTTCTTAACGCCGCGGTCATAAAGCACTTTGAGGCCGTCCAGCTCATCTTCACTCGTGCAGACAACCATGGATCCGTTCCTTCTAAACGGGAAATCCAGCTCTTTGGAAAGCGCATCCATCATCGCATTGCCTTCCACGTTAAGCTTGGCCATGAGTGACCCAGACTCTGCATCAAAACCCGCATGGACGATTGCACTGTTTGCCTTGGAGGTACCGCAGCAGACATCTTCGCACTTGTCTACCACGCATACATTCACCTGATAGCGGGACAGTTCTCTTGCAACTGCGCATCCGCTCACGCCGGCGCCGATAATCACAACATCGTACATATCCTTCTCCTTCTCTGCTTGAATAAAAATAGAGCCAAACAAAAACGAATCTTTGGGATTCATTCTTTGCCTGACTCTTCATCTCACGCAATGTATCAAATTTTATTCATATTACGGTTTAATCGTATCACAAACGATTCTCGATTTCAATAGGGACCTTTGTGAAAATGATGCCGCTTTTCCAAAATGAGCCACGAACCCCGTCCCCCAGGGTTCATCCGCGGCTGCGCTGTACAGCATGCTGCCATCCGGACAGAAGCGCATTCCGCCTGGAAGCGTCCATAGACGGAGTGAATATGCGGTCGATCGTTTTGTTCGCGATGACATCTTCAGGGCTCCCATAGAAGCCGACTGCAAGACCTGCAAGATATGCCGCACCGGCTGCTGTCGTCTCTACGCAGGAAGGGCGTTGCACCTTGGCATTGTTAATATCTGCCTGGAACTGCATA
>JAIKWO010000081.1 GCA_024684675.1 Lachnospiraceae bacterium | reverse complement strand
GGGATTCTTTGATGTTTAATACAAGGAGATCGCGTATGGATTTTAAGCCTGCAAAAAAACTTGGATTCGGACTTATGCGCATGCCTCTTCTGGATCCTTCGGACGAAAGGTCTGTGGATGTGGAGCAAGTGTGCAAAATGGTGGATATGTTTCTCGAAAGAGGCTTTACCTATTTTGACACGGCATGGATGTACCACGATTTTAACAGCGAGAACGTTGTAAAAACCGCTCTGACAGACAGGCATCCACGGGACAGCTTCACTCTTGCTACCAAGCTTCATGGTGAGTACATAAAGACGAAGGAAGACAGGGATAGGATTTTTAATGAGCAGATGAGAAAGACCGGAGTAGATTTCTTTGATTATTACCTTATCCATGGAATTGATAAAGAACTTCTTGAGATCTATGAAGATCTTGATTGCTTCGGCTGGCTTCTTGAGAAAAAGAAAGCAGGACTTGTCAGGCATACTGGTTTCTCTTTTCATGATACGCCGGAGCTCCTTGATAAGATCCTGACAGATCATCCCGGGATGGATTTCGTGCAGCTGATGATCAACTATCTTGACTGGGAGAGTGAGTGGGTTCAATCCAGAGCCTGCTATGAGGTGGCTGTAAAGCATGGAAAGCCTGTCACCGTAATGGAACCTGTAAGGGGTGGGACCTTGGCAAATCTCCCTTTTGATGTAGAAAAACTCTTTAAAGAAAAGGACCCGGCAATGTCGTCTCCAAGCTGGGCGATTAGATTTGTTGCCGGTCTGGACAATGTAATGGTGGTTCTTTCCGGCATGAGCAGCCTTTCTCAGATGGAGGACAATACCTCATATATGCAGAATTTCAAGCCTCTTTCAGAGGATGAAAAGAAAATGTGCCTGAAGGCAGGAGAGATGATAATAAGCAAGCTGGCGATTCCCTGTACAGGCTGTTCCTACTGTACTTCCGGTTGTCCGATGAAAATCGCCATTCCGAAGTATTTCAAGTTATACAACGAAAACACCTTCGATGACATGGAAGCCAAGGAATGGTCAGTGAATTATTCTGACTATCCGCAGCTTCTTGAAGGCGGAGGAGGCATGGCTTCAGATTGCATCGCCTGCGGTCAGTGCGAAAGCGTTTGTCCGCAACACATCTCAATTATTTCGAACCTGAAGATGGTTGCGGAACATATTGAGACGATTTTCCCATGATCGGAAAATGCACAGCCGCCTGCAAACCTGAACGGTGTAATGAGAATGTTCAAGTGGTATGATACGAATGAAGCAAACACGGACAGACAGCGTGAGTCTGACTGCAGAGACCGCTATGGGAAACACATAATGCCCGGATCTTTTGACGGCGCAGTGACTGGAGAATCAGAATGATATGCAGATAAAGGTTTATACTGCCGATGTAAGCGAGCTTGAAAATACAGAGCTGTTTATGTGTCTTTACAGCCGCGTAACACCCGATCGCAGGGCAAAGACTGACCGTATGGTGTTCGGCAAGGACAGGCGGCTCTCTCTGGGTGCGGGTGTGTTGCTCGAAGCCGCCCTTGCAGCCGAGGGAGTCACCGACTTATCCATGACGACCGAGCATAACAAAAAGCCCCGACTTGCACATCGGGACGATATAAAGTTCAACATTTCTCATTCAGGCACAAAAGTGATGTGCGCGGTTTCAGATCACGATATCGGGTGCGATGTCGAGCAGATTGTTGATATTGATATGGAGATCGCAAAGCGATTTTTCTTTGCCGAGGAGTACGAAGCACTGATGAAATGCACCTGCCGCGAGAGCAGGAATGATCTGTTTTTTCGGTACTGGACGCTCAAAGAAAGTTTTATGAAGGCTACCGGGCTCGGGTTCGAACTGGCACTTGACAGTTTCTGCATAATGCTTGACAGTGCGGATATCTCTGTCCGACAGAATGTTGATGGCAGAAGATATTTTTTTCGTGAGTATCTGCTGAACGATGGCTATAAGTACGCTGTGTGCAGTGCAGAAAAAACGGAATCCCCCACAGACATTATAAAGTATGATTATTCAAGGCTCACGGGATAAAGGCTGAGGAAACGCTGAAACGCTATGGCACATATATGGGCAGGAAGGTCGGCAAGTTTGTACATAAGATCACGTCGCTGCTTCTGCTGTTCAACAGCATTTTCGGCTTTGACGGAATGATCTGGGCGCAGCCGGTCACGGAAGTCATAATGATGACAGCATCGGTATTTCTGCTGTACACGATAATCAGGAAGGAGCAGAAAGCACAGAATCTTTCTTCTGATAATTGAAACGCAAGTTTTTAATATTGGCTGAAAATCTGCGACAAGGACGTTATGAAGCTTCACAAAAATGTTATCGCTATCTATGAAGGTACAGCGAATGCGGCGCAGAT
>JAIKWO010000038.1 GCA_024684675.1 Lachnospiraceae bacterium | reverse complement strand
CTGCATTTTAACTTTGTTCATCAGATCTTCTGTGTTCTGATGAATATGGGTGAAACGGTTGATCTCATGGCCGGTCAGATGGGACTTTGCGGTCATCAGATTCTTGTACTGCGGATCCTGAGCCAGATCATATGTCTCCTTTACGGAATTCAGTGAAGGGCGAAGGATCGGGTCATCAACGGGATTCGTCACCTTTTTGCCAAACATATAGATATCAAGGTTCAGTTTGCGTACGCTTTCAACGTACTGTTCGCCAGTCATAAGTGCCATTTCAGATCCTCCTTATTTAGCTTCTTTTGCTGCCTTGATTGCTTCAACCAACATAGGTCCTACAGAGAAAAGGTCTCCTGTGATACCATAATCAGCTACTTCAAAAATCGGAGCTGCGGAATTCTTGTTAACAGCAATGATACATTCGGAATCCTGCATGCCGACTTTGTGCTGGATCGCACCGGAGATACCAAGTGCAACATATACCTTCGGGTGTACGGTCTTACCTGTCTGACCAACCTGACGGTCAGCGGAAAGCCATCCGGAATCGATCGCTGCACGGGAACCGCCTACAACACCACCGAGCTCAGCAGCAAGATCTTCAGCGATCTTGATACCTTTCTCAACGTCCGCTGCGATACCACGACCTACGGATACGATGAAATCAGCGCCGATCAAATCAACAAGCTTCTTAGCTGCCTTCTCAACTTTAAGAACATCTGTCAGAATGTCAGATGCTTCCAGTTTGAAGGAAGGACGTGTAATCGTAAGCGCATCTGCTTTCTTCTGATCGAACTCAGCTTTCTTCATAACGCCCGGACGAACGGTTGCCATAGAAGGACGGAAACGAGGGCAGATGATCGTAGCCATCAGGTGACCGCCGAATGCAGGACGGGTCATCTTCAGGTTTCTGTCTTCCATATCCCACTGGGATCCTTCTACATCGAGTGTAGAATTTGTTTTTAAGAATTCTTTGTATTTTGCAACATCAATGTCAAGGTGTGTACAGTCAGCGCAAAGACCGGTGTGAAGACGAGCTGCACAGCGGGGAGCAATATCGCGACCGATGTTTGTAGCACCGAAAAGTACGATCTCCGGCTTTAAATCTTTAACAACATCGCAGATAACTTTTGCATATGCGTCTGTTGTGTAGTTCTTTAAAAGCTCGCTCTCGCAAAGGATCACTTCATCAGCGCCGTAGCCGCCGAGCTCTTTTGCGATGCCTTCTACCTTGTCGCCAAGGAGCAGACCGCAAAGTTTAACGCCGAGTTCATCAGCGAGTTTACGGCCTTCGGAAATTAATTCGAAATCTGTAGGCATTAATTTGCCCTGACGCTGCTCACAGAAAACCCATACATTTTTGAAAGCAGCAAGGTCTGTATTGTTGTATTCCATCTTCGTTCTCCTCCATTAAATGATATGTTTCTCTGCTAAGATACCTGCAAGTTTTGCACAGGTGTTTTTGTCAGCACCTTCCAGCATCATGCCTGCGCCCTTCTGAGGCGGTGTGAAGGATTTGAAAATATTAGTCGGAGAACCTTTAAGACCGATCGTGGTAGGATCGATAAGCGGATCATCCTTTAATGTCTCATAGTCAAATACCTGCATCTCTTTGGAGTAAGCTTCCATGATACCGCCAATGGACATGTAACGAGGCTCGTTGAGTTCTTTGATACATGTTACAAGGCAAGGCGTCTGAACCTTGATCTCCATAAAGCCGTCTTCCAGCATTCTCTTAACAGTAATGCTGTTGCCGTCTTTCTTGATGTCAGCAGCATAAGAAACCTGCGGGATCTCAAGCTTCTCAGCGATCTGAGGACCAACCTGAGCGGTATCACCGTCGATTGCCTGACGTCCGCAGAAGATTACATCGTCCTTATCAAGACCGATCTTCTTGATCGCTGCAGCAAGGATCTGGGATGTAGCGTATGTATCGGAGCCACCGAACTCACGACCGGAAACAAGTACCGCTCTGTCTGCGCCCATAGCAAGAAGCTCGCGAAGCATGCCTTCTGCCGGCGGAGGTCCCATGGTAACAACTACCACTTCTGCTCCTGTGTTATCTTTTAATGTGAGTGCTGCTTCTACTGCGTTCATATCATCGGGATTGGTGATCGTCGGCATGGAAGCACGATTCAAAGTACCATCCGGATTTACGGCAACCTTACCTGAT
Organism: Lachnospiraceae bacterium; assembly: GCA_024684675.1. Taxonomy (GTDB): domain Bacteria; phylum Bacillota; class Clostridia; order Lachnospirales; family Lachnospiraceae; genus VSOB01. The sequence continues at coordinate 5,995 of JAIKWO010000038.1, read as the reverse complement.
GTATCCGGAACCTGCTTTACACAAACAATAATTTTCATTTTATATGTCCCCCTTACAGAATGTTGCTGGAGATTACGATTCTCTGAACTTCACTTGTTCCTTCGTAAATCTCAGTGATCTTTGCGTCTCTCATCATACGTTCAACCGGATAATCCTTGGTGTAACCATATCCGCCGAGCATCTGAACAGCTTCTGTGGTGATCTTCATTGCGTTCTCGGAGCAGAACAGTTTAGCCATTGCAGCATCCTTTGTAAAACGCTTACCTTCACCCTTCTTGGAAGCAGCAGCATATGTGAGGTACTTACCTGCGTTGATAGCAACTTCCATATCAGCGAACTTGAACTGTGTATTCTGGAATTTGCTGATCGGCTTACCGAACTGAACACGGCTCTTTGTGAACTCCATAGCCTCAGCCATAGCGCCTTCAGCAATACCGAGTGCCTGCGCAGCGATACCGATACGGCCACCGTCAAGTGTAGCCATTGCGATACCGAAGCCTTTGCCTTCTACACCGAGCAGGTTCTCCTTCGGAACGATGCAGTCAGTGAAAACGATCTCTGCGGTCGGTGAACCGTGCAGACCCATCTTCTCCTCATGCTTACCGATCGAGAATCCGGGGAAATCCTTCTCTACAATGAAAGCGGAAATACCCTTCGTTCCCTTGGAAGGATCAGTCATTGCGAATACTACAAAAATATCAGCAACATAACCGTTTGTGATGAAGATCTTGGAACCGTTCATTACGTAGTGATCGCCATCAAGGATTGCTGTTGTTGTACCCTTGGAAGCATCGGAACCCGCATTTGGCTCTGTAAGTGCAAATGCACCAACCTTCTTGCCGCTGCAAAGCATCGGAAGATATTTAGCCTTCTGCTCCGGTGTACCTTTTGCAAGGATGGGACCTACGCAAAGGCCGTTGTGTGTAGCAACGATATCGCCTGTAGATGCACAGTATTTGGAAAGCTCCTCTATTGCGATCGCGCAGCTGACATCGTCAGCGCCTGCTCCGCCGTATTCTTTCGGAATACCCATGCCCATTACGCCATAACGGAACAATTTATCAATTGTCTCTGCGGGGTATTCGCTGGTGCGGTCTGTTTCAGCAGCGATGGGCTTCACTTCATTTTCTGTGAAGTCGTGCATCATCTTCTGCACCATTTCCTGCTCTTTCGTCAAGTTAAAATCCATTGTAAATTTCTCCCTTCTACATGATTAACTTTCTTTTTTATTCTGCCAAACCCATTTTCTCTTCGCGGAAAATGCGTTCATCCATCGTCTTCAGGTTCTCAGCAATCTGCGGCTTGAAGTCCATCTGATCAAGAATCTGTGTCTGCAGATCAATACCGGGTGCAATCTCGATCAATGTAACGCCTTCGGGACGAAGTTCGAATACCGCACGCTCTGTGATATACAGAACAGGTTGATGTACTTTGTTTGCATATTTGCCGGAGAAAGTGATCTGCTCAACTTCCTTGACAAATTTCTTCTTTGCACCTTCCTGCGTAATGATCAGCTTACCGTCTTTAACGTCGGTAGCAATGCCCTTCGCTGTGAAAGTACCGCAGTAGCATACCTTCTTCGCGTTCTGCGTGATGTCAATAAATCCGCCGGCGCCCGCAAGTCTTGTACCGAACTTGGAAACGTTTAAGTCGCCGTTCGGAGCTGTTTCCGCAAGACCGAGGAATGCGATATCAAGACCGCCACCCTGATAGAAGTCAAACTGCACATTGTGTTCATAGATACACATGGAATTCGCCGCAGCGCCAAACTGTGTACCGCCGTACGGAACACCTGCGATGGAACCTGCTTCTACGGTCAGGCAGAAGTTATCGGAAATGCCTTCTTCAGCAGCCACATTTGCGATCTTCTCCGGTGCGCCTGTACCTAGGTTAACAACGCTGCCCGGCTTGATCTCCATAGCCGCACGTCTTGCGATGATCTTCTTTGCATCCATCGGAATAGGCGGAATCGCATCAACAGGAATCCTGCATTCGCCTGTAAGCGCACCGTCAAACGGCATGCCAAGGCACTGCATATTGTCATCGCCTTCACCAAGTACGATCGCATCTACCAAAATGCCGGGAACTTTTACAAGCTTCGGATCAAGTGTACCGCCGGATACAATTCTCTCTACCTGAACGATAACTTTACCGCCGCTGTTCTTGCAGGCCTGCGCCTGTGCGGTTGCATCCAGAGGTCCGATCTCTTTGTGAACGGTCACATTACCGAACTCATCCGCATAACTACCTTTAATGAATACAACATCAATCGGTATTCTCTTGTAGAAAAGGTACTCCTCTCCTTCAAGCTCAACAACCTTAACGATGTCTTCTGTCGTTTTCTCATTGAGCTTACCGCCTTCATTACGCGGATCAACAAATGTATACAGACCCACGTGTGTCAGTGTGCCGGGCTTGTGAGCAGCGCAGTCTCTGTACATGTGAGAGATAACGCCCTGCGGCAGATTATAAGCTTCGATCTTGTTTGCAAGTGCAAGGTCGCCAAGAGTCTTGGCACGATCCCAGTGACCGCCGATAACACGTTTGATCATCCCTTCGTGGCCGAAGTGATCACCACCTGTGCCATCGCGGTGTCCCTGGCCAGCGGCAAAGAACAATGTCAAGTCTCTGGGACTTCCTGTCTCAAGGAATCTCTTTTCCAATGCCTTGGAAAGTGTCTCAGGGCAAGCGCAGCTAACGAAGCCGCTTGTGGAAATGACGTCGCCGTCTTTTACGAGCATGGCAGCTTCAGCCGGTGTTAATACTGGAACTTTTTTCATTTTGCTATTACCCTCCGTTTTGATTGTTAAGTGAATATTCTTGTCCCCGGAAACCATGATTCCGGAGTAAAGGAAACCAATGTTCCGGAAGTGGAAACCGCCTTTGATTGGCTTGATGACTGCTAATAAGGAATCGCACCCATATCAAGCCCCTGGCCGCTTAGCGGGGCGTAAGCCGGCTTTATTTGGGTGAGATTTCTTGTAATCTATATAATTGCCAATCGGTTTCCAAATCGCCGGACAGCAGTGTCACGAACGCCGGAGTATTCATTAAGGATTTAACGTTTTCTTTTCATATTCTTTGAAAGCGCATTTTTTCTTATATTAAAAGGTATATCATTTCGGCCCACTCATGTCAATATTTCATTGGTATTTTCTTGTGATATTTTTGTAAATTTGTGACGATTTTAGATGAAAAAAGTACCTGCTATGGAAACAGGTACTTTTTTCTTGTTATTTTTTTATTATGTTGACAAAATAAGGTCAATACAGACTATTTCATGTCGTGAAGCCATACATATCTCTCGTCTTCACACCTATCGGTCTGCAGCCAAGGATTGCCGTCAATGTGGCGGATCATCCAGCAGGTATACATCTGGAAGCCCGGTGCAACGGACTGCGGATGAAGCTTGCCGCCCGGAATTGCGGAGAAGCTGCCGTCAACACTCTTAAATACATCATCACCGACAAAGCTTGCGCCGAAGCCTTCCGGTCTGTCGAATTTGAAATAGTAAAGTTCAGGCTGCGGATGCTGATGGGGCAGATAACCGGACCAGTTGCCCTTGTCATTTAATACTTCGCCGAGAACGAAATTGGAATCCGGATTGATGTCATGATCCACGATCGTGTTTACGCGGCGGTTCGCGACGTTACCGAACTTGCCCTGGCTGGAGTATTTCCACGGTGCATCCTCAGGCTTATAAAGCTTGGAAGCAAACTTCTTGGTGTTGTGCGTTCTCTGAACCAGGATCTCGGAAGCATCAACTGCTTCCACTTCGATCGTGACGCCTGTGGATGTGTGCAGTGCCCAAGGACCTTCTGTCCATACATCTTTCCTGCTGACCGTCTCTTTGTTGCCTTCCCATGCAAATGTGATCTTACCTGATAAAAGAAGAACCGCAATCTCCTCACCGTCAAAAGCAAACGTTCTCTTCTCGCCTGCTTTCATGCGATATACTCTGACATCCATCATCATGTCACGATATTCGTTATCGTATGTGGAAAGGATCTGCTCACCCTTTTCGTCGAATTTCGGATAGCCGAATACTTTTTTCTCCATGGTATATGAACCTTCTTTCTTCATAACACTGCCTGCAAAGTCTCCCTTGCAGGCAGTAAATTGTGTTTATTAGTATTTTCTAGCTTCTTTTCTGCCTTCAATTACTTCTTCGTATGCTTTCATAACGCTTTCGATCGAAGATGTTGATGCCATTCCGACATCCCACCAGGACTCATAACCGTCTGTCATGGTCTTCGGAATAACTTTCAGATCGAACAGGCAGGCAACTGTCTGCTTCTTAGCATCTTCGATTGCATCCTCCAATTCCTTAACGGTCTTGCAGGTGTATGTCTTCATGCCATAGCCTTCACCGATCTTTGCATAATCTGTCAATACAAGATCGCCGCAAGGCTTCTGACCGTCACGATAACGGAACTCTGTCGCCATGGAACCCATGCCGTGACCCATCTCCAGATTGTTGATGCAGCCGAAACCGCAGTTATCAAATACAAGAATGTTAACTTTCGCTCTCTCCTGCATGATCGTACCAAGTTCGGTAGGAAGCATCTGGAAACCGCCATCGCCGACTACGCAGTATACTTCGGAATCCGGATCTGCAAGCTTAACACCGAGAGTGGCAGGGATCTCATAGCCCATGCAGGAGTAACCGTACTCTGCGTGGTAAGCGCCTCTTCTGTCTGTTGTCCAGATTCTCTGAGAGCAGCTCGGAAGGGAACCGCCTGCTGTGATGTAGATCGCATCTTCAGCGATATGCTTACGCAGTGTGCAGATCGCACCTGTCTGTGTCAGCTGACCGCCTGTTTTCTGAACGAACTCGGGAATCGTACGAGGATCGCGTGCTTTGATGATCGGCTCGAAGTTCTCGCCGTATGTATAGTTAGCGAGCTTCTCCATCTCTGCATCCCAGTTCTCTTTAGCAACTTTGATTTCATCCTTATATGCGGAATGATAACCTTTTGCACGAAGTGCATTTGCAATCACTTCAAGAGATGCCTTTGCATCTCCGACTGCCTTAACGGCATCCATCTTATATGCATGGAATCTGCAGTTGTTGATCGTGATGATCTTGCAGTCAGGGTTCTTAAACTGTCTCTTGGAACCTGTTGTAAAGTCGGACAGTCTGGAACCAACTGCGATGATCGCATCTGCCTTAGAAGCGATTCTGTTGGAAGCAAGCGTACCGGTAACGCCGATACCGCCGAGGCAGTAAGGATGGCTCGATTTGCATCCGGACTTGCCGGCCTGTGTCTCGCCAAACGGGATACCAAACTCTTCGCAGAACTTCTCAACCGTCTCGCCGGCTTCGGAATACTTCACGCCACCGCCGACAACGATCATGGGATATTTGGAACTTGCGATCGCATTAGCAACATCTTCAACCTCTTCCTTAACAGCAACAGGCCTTGTGATGCGATGTACTCTCTTCTGGAAGAAGTAATCCGGATAATCATAGGATTCACCTTCAACATCCTGCGGCATCGCGATACATACAGCACCTGTCTCAGCGGGATCTGTCAGAACACGCATTGCGCTGATCATAGCTGTCATGAGCTGCTCGGGACGAGAGATACGATCCCAGTACTTAACAACCGGTTTAAATGCATCGTTAGTGGACACAGCCAAAGAGCTGGACTGCTCAAGCTGCTGCAGTACAGGATCGGGCTGACGGGATGCAAATGTATCTGCCGGGAAAACAAGCAGAGGAATATTGTTAACAGTAGCCGTAGCACATGCGGTAACCATATTGGCAGCGCCGGGTCCTACGGATGAAGAACAAGCAATGATCTTTCTTCTATTATTGTGCTTAGCAAAAGCAATTGCCGCATGGCACATGCCCTGCTCATTTCTGCCCTGGAAAACTTTCAGTCCGCGCGGGTTCTCATCAAGAGCCTGGCCGAGACCTACGGCAATACCATGACCGAAAATGGTAAAAATACCTTCAACGAACTTTGTCTCTACACCGTCAAATTCGACA
>JAIKWO010000022.1 GCA_024684675.1 Lachnospiraceae bacterium | reverse complement strand
GCTGATCTTGCTGACGTATATGTTTGCGATGCATTCGGTTCCGCACACAGAGCACATGCTTCCGTTGCTGTTGTTACAAAATACATCTCCGAAAAAGGCGGCGAGAACGCAGTCGGCTACCTGATGGAGAAAGAGATCAACTTCCTTGGCAACGCAGTAGAGAATCCGGTAAGACCGTTCGTAGCGATCCTCGGCGGTGCGAAAGTTGCCGACAAGCTCAATGTTATCAATAACCTTCTTGAGAAGTGCGATACACTGATCATCGGTGGTGGTATGGCTTACACTTTCTTAAAGGCACAGGGCATGGAAGTCGGTAATTCTCTCGTTGACCTTGAGAAGCTCGACTACTGTAAAGAGATGATGAACAAGGCAAAGAAGCTTGGCAAGAAGCTCCTTCTTCCTGTTGATACCACGATCGCAAAAGCATTCCCGGATCCGATCGACGGACCGGTTGACGTTCAGGTTGTAGATGCTGACAAGATCCCGACAGATATGGAAGGTCTTGATATCGGTACCAAGACAGCAGAGCTGTTTGCTGACGCTGTTAAGACTGCAAAGACCGTTGTATGGAACGGACCGATGGGTGTATTTGAAAACCCGACTCTTGCAAAAGGTACCATCGCAGTTGCGAAGGCTCTTGCTGAGACAAATGCAACGACGATCATCGGTGGCGGTGATTCCGCTGCAGCTTGCAACCAGCTTGGTTTTGCGGATAAGATGAGCCACATTTCCACCGGCGGCGGCGCTTCCCTGGAATTCCTGGAAGGCAAAGAACTGCCCGGCGTTGTAGCGGCTGATGATAAATAAGTTATAAATAAGGAGATACAAAAATGGCAAGAAGAAGAATTATTGCAGGTAACTGGAAAATGAACAAGACTCCCAGTGAGGCTGTTGCTCTTTGCGCAGAACTCAAGGATCTTGTTAAGAACGATGCGGTAGACGTTGTTTACTGTGTACCGGCGATCGATATCGTACCGGTTGTAGAGGCTGTTAAGGGTACCAACGTACATGTAGGCGCTGAGAACTTCTACATTGAAGACAAGGGCGCTTTCACAGGCGAGATCTCTGCTCCGATGCTCAAGGATGCAGGTGTTGAGTACATCATCATCGGCCACTCTGAGAGAAGAGATATCTTCGGTGAGAACGATGTTCTGATCAACCAGAAGGTTAAGAAGGCTTTCGAAGCAGGCTTAAAGCCGATCCTTTGCTGCGGCGAGTCTCTTGCACTTCGTAAAGCTGGCACATATCAGGAATGGATCAAGAGACAGATCACCTGGGATCTTTCCGGCGTAACGGCTGATCAGGTTAAGAATCTGGTAATTGCTTACGAACCCATCTGGGCGATCGGCACCGGCGAGACAGCAACAGCTGATCAGGCAGAAGAAGTCTGCAAGATGATCCGTGAGACGATCGCTGAGATGTACGATGCTCCTACAGCAGAAGCAGTTCGTATCCAGTACGGCGGCTCCATGAACGCAGGCAACGCTGCAGAGCTTCTTTCCAAGGCTGACATTGACGGCGGCCTCATCGGCGGCGCTTCCTTAAAGCCTGACTTTGGCAAGATCGTAAACGCATAATCGTTGATCGTATGATAAAACCCTCCGGATATTTCCGGAGGGGTTTTTTATACAATAAAAATGGACAGCAAAAAAGGAAGATGGGAGTCTTCCTTTTTTCCTGTTCAATACTATGAGGGGGAGTATCTATGAAGAACTTATCAAAAGGAGATCTTGTTCTCTCTTTTGATAATATGAGTATAAAAAACAAATATGTCTTTAGTGTGTCCATTTCCTAAAAAGAAAGGAAAACAAAAGCGAAATAAATAGAAAACAAATATAAACAAATCGTAAACTTTCATGTAAAATAGAACCTAGGGATCATATTGATCCTGTTTTGGAATACAACAGAGAGATTTCAGCCTTACGGGCGGAGGGATTATATGGAGAAAAAACTGATCTTTCGGGAAAAGAGCATTGAGCGGGTATCGTCCCCGGAGCAGCTTGATGATTATATCAGGGTTACCACGCCATCTGTGTGGCTGATCCTTTTTGCGACGATCATTCTGATCGTGGGCGCATTGGTCTGGGGAGTTTTGGGCAGAATAGAAGTACAGACCGAAACAGGCACACAGACGGATGCCCCTATTACTTATATTATTCAGTGATCCGTATTTGGGATCGGTTCGGAGTACACAGTTGAGATCAGTCAGAGAGAAGACAATCAAACAACCGATTAAGTCAGGCGTTGCAAAGGTTCCCGTTGTTATGCAGATGGAAGCATTGGAATGCGGTGCAGCGAGCCTGACTATGGTCATGGCTTATTTTAATAAATGGATCCCGCTGGAGCAGGTGCGCGAGGACTGTGCGGTGTCGCGTGACGGCTCTAAGGCAAGTAATATCGCAAAGGCTGCGAGAATGCACGGATTTGAGGCGCGCGGTTTCCGCTTTGAGCCGGAGAGCCTTCGGGAAAGGGGTACCTTTCCGTGCATCGTACACTGGGAGTTTAATCATTTTGT
>JAIKWO010000001.1 GCA_024684675.1 Lachnospiraceae bacterium | reverse complement strand
GACTTTGATGATAAGCTTTATCTGTATCCGGATCTTTCCACATTTACGATCCTTCCGTGGAGACCGCAGCAGGGCAAAGTAGCCAAGATCGACTGCGATATCTGCCTTGCGGACGGGACGCCGTTTGCGTTCAGTTCCCGTCACATTTTGCGTAAGGGTGTAGAGAGCGCTGCAAATAAAGGATTTTCTCTGATTGCAGATCCTGAGATTGAATTTTTCTTATTCCACACGGATGAAAACGGTCTGCCTACGACGACATCGCATGAACTTGCGGGGTATATGGACGTCGGGCCGGCGGATTTTGGCGAAAATGCAAGACGCGATATCGTGTTGATGCTGGAGGAGATGGGTTTTGAAATTGAGTCCTCCCATCACGAACACGCACCGGCGCAGCATGAGATTGATTTTAAGGAAGCGGATGCGCTTACAATGGCGGATTCGATCCAGACATTTAAATTTGCGGTCAGATCGATCGCAAAGAGATTCGGCTTATATGCGACATTTATGCCAAAACCCCGTATGGACGTGGCAGGAAGCGGCATGCATGTTCGTTTTCGCCTGGAAAAAGACGGCCGCAACGTATTTTGCAGTGCGGACGGCAGTGCAAGTGAGGAGGCATTCTGGTTCGTCGGTGGGATCATGGCGCATGCATCCGCATTGGCGGCACTTGCAAATCCGACCGTCAATTCCTATAAAAGACTGTTGTCCGGCTATGATGCACCCAACAAGATTTCCTGGTCGGTAAAAGGTGAAAAAGCGCTCGTGACGATCGACCACGACATTGACGATATCAAGATCGAGCTTCGTCTGCCGGACGGCTCTTCCAATCCGTACCTGCTTTTTGCAAGCTGTATCGCAGCAGGTCTTGACGGGATCGAAAAGAGAACGGCACCCGGTCCGGAACTGAACGTAGAGAATGAAGGTACCCTGCCGCTTCTGCCGGAAGATCTGAAGGAAGCGATTGATGCACTGAATCGGGACGATGTCATTTCGAATGCACTCGGAAAGGAATTTGTCGGCGTTTACTCAAAGATCAAGATTGCGGAATGGAAGGCATATATCCGCCAGGTAACGCAGTGGGAGATCGATACGTATCTCGCAAGGATGTAAACGAACGTAAGGAGTGTTTATGGGCGGAATTGTAGTTGCCATGCCCAAACAGAAGGATGCGGGTCGTATTGCGGAATGGATCAAACGGAGCGATATCTGGGAAGAGATCATCACGTGCGATAACGGCAGTGAGGTGCTTCGGACGATCGAGAGCAGAGAGATCAGTCTTGTGATCGCGTCAAGGAAATTGAAAGATATGGGATACGAAGAGTTGTACCATTATCTTCCGCATGATGTGAACATGCTGCTTCTGACCAAGATCGCGGATTGTGAGCTCTATTCGAGCAATGTGATCATCCTGCAGATCCCGTTTAAAGTGGGCGACCTTTTAAACAGTGTGCGCATGCTGTTGCCGACGGGCTACAGACGAACGAAAAAGAAACCGGCTGTCCGTTCCGACGGCGATAAGCTGACGATCGATAAGGCAAAACTGCTTCTGATGGACAGAAACAACATGACGGAACCGGAAGCATACCGCTATCTGCAAAAAAGCAGCATGGACATGGGACGGACCATGGCGGAGACCGCACATATGTTGTTGACGCTGAACGCAGACTGACAGTATACTGTTGATTGTGAATACACGTCTGAAAGGGTAGAGTATGTGCGGAATTGTAGGATATGTAGGCGGAGCGCAGGCGGCGCCGATGCTGCTTGACGGTCTGTCTAAACTGGAATACAGAGGATACGATTCGGCCGGGCTGGCTGTCAGAAACGGTGACGCCCCGGCTGAAGTTGTGAAAACGATCGGAAAATTAAAGAACCTGATCGAACGGACGGATGAAGGAAAAGCGCTGCACGGTACCTGTGGTATCGGTCATACGAGATGGGCGACGCACGGTGCACCGAGCAGGACGAATGCACATCCGCATGTGTCCGGCAATTGCAAGGGTTCAGGCTCCGGTATTGTGGAATCCGAAGTGGTCGGCGTTCACAACGGAATTGTTGAGAACTACCAGGAACTGAAAGCAAAAATGGAGCGCCATGCGTATCAGTTCTATTCGGAGACGGACACGGAAGTCCTGATCAAACTGGTTGACTATTATTATAAGAAATATAAAATGGGTCCGATCGACGCACTTGCCAAGACGATCGTGCGTGTACGCGGATCTTATGCGCTTGCGGTGATGTTCACGGATTATCCGGATAAGATCTTTGTCGCAAGAAAAGATTCCCCGATGATCATCGGTGTGAACGAGAAGGAATCGTTTATTGCATCCGATGTTCCGGCAATCTTAAGCCACACCAGGAATGTATACTATATCGGTAACCTCGAGATGGCAGAGATCTCGGCGGGCGATGTGAAGTTCTTCAACCTGGACGGCGATCGCATTGAGAAGGAACTGACGGAGATCAAGTGGGATGCGGAAGCAGCTGAAAAGGGCGGCTATGAGCATTTCATGATGAAAGAGATCCATGAGCAGCCGCAGGTTGTTCTGGATACGCTTCACAAATATATCAAAGAGACGCCTGATGGCGGGAAGATTGATCTCTCCGAGACAGGACTTACGGATCAGATGATCAGAGATCTCTCCCAGATCTACATTGTGGCGTGCGGCTCGGCATGGCATGTCGGCATGGAGGCGCAGTATGTGCTGGAAGAGATGTGCGACATTCCGGTCAGAGTAGAACTGGCGTCCGAATTCCGTTATCGGAAGAGCAAGCTTGACAAGGATGCACTTGTTATCGTGATTTCGCAATCCGGTGAGACGGCGGATTCCCTGGCAGCACTTCGTATGGCAAAAGAACGCGGCCTTCGCACACTGGCTGTCGTAAATGTGGTCGGCAGTTCGATCGCGCGTGAAGCGGATCACTGCATGTATACATTGGCAGGCCCCGAGATCTCGGTTGCAACGACCAAAGCATACAGCTGTCAGCTGATCTGCATGTTCCTTTTGGCACTTGCATGCGCAAAGGAGCGCGGATGCATGGATTCCTATGCGTCCTATCTGAATGAACTTCTGTCGATCCCGGATAAGATCAAGAAGATCCTGGATGACAAGGAGCGCATCCAGTGGTTTGCTTCCAAGTATGCCAATGCGCACGATATTTTCTTCATCGGACGTGGCATCGATTATGCGATCTGTCTGGAAGGATCCCTTAAGATGAAGGAGATCAGCTATATCCATTCGGAAGCGTATGCGGCCGGCGAATTAAAGCACGGTACGATCTCACTGATCGAAGACGGTACGCTCGTGATCGGTGTGCTCACACAGAACGAATTATATGAGAAAACGTTAAGCAATATGATGGAATGCAAGAGCAGAGGCGCATACCTCATGGGCATCACGGCCTACGGCAAGTACGACGTCGAGGATTCCGTGAACTTCTCGGTTTATGTGCCCAAGGTGGATGAGCATTTTATCGGAAGTCTTGCGATCATTCCGCTGCAGCTTTTGGGATACTACTTAAGCGTTTCCAAAGGTCTTGATGTTGACAAGCCGCGTAACCTCGCAAAGAGCGTTACGGTTGAATGATTGGATCGATCATAGAAAGGATTAGATTAGCGATGGGTACAGTGCAGAAGATCAAAGAAGGTAAAGTGCGTGAGATCTATGATGCCGGCGAGAGCCTGGTGATCGTGGCGACAGACAGGATCAGTTGTTTTGATGTGATCCTTGATAACATGATCACGGATAAGGGCAAGGTGCTGACCGGTATGTCAAAGTTCTGGTTTGACTTAACGAAGGATCTTGTGCCGAATCATATGCTTTCAACCGACACGAATGATATGCCGGAATATTTCAGAAAGCCCGAATTCGAGGGTAGAAGCATGCTTGTCAAAAAGCTTCGCATGCTCCCGGTGGAATGCATCGTGCGCGGGTATATTACGGGATCGGGCTGGAAGTCCTATCAGGAAGACGGCACGGTCTGCGGCATTAAGCTTCCCGCCGGTTTAAAGGAAGCAGAAAAGCTGCCGGAACCCATTTTTACACCTTCCACCAAGGCGGAGATCGGTGACCATGACGAGAATGTCTCCTATGAGGCGTGCATCGAACATCTGGAAAAAGAATTCCCCGGCAAAGGCGCAGAGTATGCGGCAAAGATCCGGGATTATTCGCTTCTTCTTTATAAGAAATGCGCCGAATACGCACGTGAGCACGGCATCATCATTGCGGATACGAAGTTTGAGTTCGGCCTTGATGAGAACGGCGAAGTTGTGATCGGCGACGAGATGCTGACACCGGATTCTTCCAGATTCTGGTCTGCAAAGGAGTATGAGCCCGGTCATGATCAGTCCTCTTTTGACAAGCAGTTTGCAAGAAACTGGCTGAAGGAGAATCCCGGTCATTCATGGAAACTGCCGGAAGACGTGGTACAGGGTACCATCGACAAATATCTGCTTGGATATAAGCTGCTTACGGGCAAAGACCTGTAAGTTTTACGAATAAGGAGAATCATGAGTACAGACCGTTACGTAAGTCCTTTATCGGAGCGCTATGCTTCGAAAGAAATGCAGCATATTTTTTCACAGGATAAGAAATTCTCCACTTGGAGAAAACTGTGGATTGCGCTTGCGGAGACAGAAAAGGAGCTCGATCTTTCGATGGACGGAAAGCCCGTCATCACGGACGAGATGATCGAAGAGATGAAGGCGCACATCACGGATATCAACTATGATGTTGCGCGGGAGCGCGAGAAGCAGGTGCGTCACGATGTGATGAGCCATGTGTATGCGTACGGCGTGCAGTGCCCGAAGGCCGCCGGCATCATCCACCTCGGCGCGACAAGCTGCTATGTCGGTGATAATACCGATATCATCATCATGCGCGAAGGGCTTGAACTGATCAAAAAGAAACTGGTTAATGTGATCGCGACGCTTGCGGGCTTTGCTAAAAAGTACAAAGATGAGCCGACGCTTGCGTTCACGCATTTCCAGCCGGCGCAGCCGACGAGTGTAGGTAAGCGTGCGACGCTTTGGATCAACGAGTTCATGCTGGATCTGGAAGACCTTGACTATGTGATCGGCTCTTTAAAACTCCTTGGATGCAAGGGGACGACCGGTACACAGGCTTCTTTCAAGGAACTTTTTAATAATGATACGGAAAAGCTTGATGCCCTCGATCGTAAGATCGCTGAGAAAATGGGATTTGCCGCATGTTATCCCGTATCCGGCCAGACTTATTCCCGTAAAGTAGACACGCGTGTTTTGAATGTCCTTTCGGGGATCGCGGCGTCCGCACATAAGATGTCCAATGACATCCGCCTTCTGCAGCACTTAAAAGAAGTGGAAGAGCCGTTTGAAAAGAATCAGATCGGTTCATCCGCTATGGCATATAAACGAAACCCGATGCGCAGTGAGCGTATCGCATCCCTTGCGCGTTACGTGATCGTAGACGGTCTCAACCCGGCGATCACATCCGCGACACAGTGGTTTGAGCGTACGCTGGATGACTCCGCGAACAAGCGTATTTCCGTAGCGGAGAGCTTCCTGGCAACGGATGGTATTCTGGATCTGTGCCTCAATGTAACGAACGGCCTTGTTGTAAACAGCAAAGTCATCGAGCGCCATATCATGAGTGAACTTCCTTTTATGGTGACGGAGAACATCATGATGGATGCGGTGAAGGCAGGTGGCAACAGACAGGAACTACATGAGAGCATCCGTAAGCTTTCGATGGAAGCAGGCAAGCATGTAAAGCAGGATGGCAAGGACAATGACCTTCTTGAGCTGATCGCTGCATCGGATGATTTTGACCTGACACTCGAAGAATTAAACGGCTATATGGTGCCTGCGGATTATATCGGACGCAGTGCCGAGCAGGTTGAGAAGTATCTTGCGGAAGTCATCGATCCGATGCTTTCGAAGGAAAAGGATCTTCTCGGTGTGGAAGCGGTCATTTCCGTTTGACAAAAGAGACCGCGGCGAGTAAACTACATAAGAAATAAGCGAAGGCGCTTTGGGCGGGGCTCAAAGTGCCTCATTTTCTATGCGGGGAGTATCAATGAAAAAAAGAAAACTTATTCTGGAAGACGGCAGTGAGTACATCGGGACCGGTTTCGGATCACCGGAAGAGAAGAAGATCGAGCTTGTATTCAATACATCGATGGCAGGTTATCAGGAGATCATATCGGATCTATCCTATACCGATCAGGCAGTCGTGATGACGTATCCGCTGATCGGCAATTACGGAACGATGGAAGCGGACAACGAATCGAACAAGCCCGGGATCCAGGGCCTGATCGTTCGTGAATACTGCGACAGGCCGTCCAACTTCCGCTGTGAAGAGACACTTGAAAAAATGATGTTTGCTAATGGGATCGCCGGTATTCAGGGCGTCGATACCAGACAGATCGCGCGTCATATCCGCAATGTCGGAAGCTGTAAGGCGATGATCACGGATGAAGCGATCGACACGTCAGAAGCAGTCGCCGATCTGAAGGCTTGGAACCCGCCGACCGATCAGGTTGCACGTGCCAGCTGCAAGAAGGCATATCGAATGGAACCGGATGGATCTGAAACTCTCCTACAAGAGGATAGTTCTTCAAAAGCCGCACAAAATGCGATCGCTGTGATCGACTGCGGGATTAAGAAGAACATTTTAAGAGAACTTCAAAGCTTTGACCGGCCTATTTTGGTCTTCCCCTGGAACACAAAAGCAGAGGAGATCTTACGTTTTCAGCCGGCCGGCGTTGTCATTTCAAACGGTCCGGGTAACCCGGAGGACTGTGCGGTCACGATCGAGACGATCAGGGGCCTTGTAGGAAAGCAGCCGCTCATGGGTATCTGCCTCGGCCATCAGATCATCTCGCTCGCATTCGGAGCGAAAACCTATAAATTAAAATTCGGACACAGAGGCGGAAACCATCCGGTCAAGAATCTCCTGACGGGTAAGATCGAGATCACATCCCAGAACCACTCGTATGCAGTGGTACCGGAGAGCCTTGAAGGAACCGGCCTTACCGCTACACATATCAACCTTCTTGACAATACGATCGAAGGTGTCGCATCCGAAAAGGATCACGTTTTCTCCGTACAATATCACCCGGAGAGTGCGCCCGGACCGTGTGACAGTAAATATCTGTTTGCACGTTTCCGTGCCATGATCGAAGGAAAGGAGGACAAATAGCCATGCCTAAGAGAACCGACATCCACAAGATCCTTGTTATCGGCTCGGGCCCCATTGTGATCGGCCAGGCCGCAGAGTTTGATTATGCAGGCACGCAGGCCTGTCTTGCACTTCGCGAAGAAGGCTACGAAGTCGTCCTTTGTAATTCCAATCCTGCGACGATCATGACAGACGAAGTGATCGCAGACAAAGTCTACATGGAGCCTTTGACGCTGGAGTTCGTTGCAAAGATCATCCGTATGGAGCGTCCGGATGCAATCCTTCCGGGAATCGGCGGTCAGACCGGCTTAAACCTTGCGATCCAGCTTGAGAAAAAGGGCGTTTTGAAAGAGTGCGGTGCAGAGCTTCTCGGCACCGGCATTGACAGCATCGAGATGGCGGAGGACCGTGAACTTTTCAAGGAGCTCTGCCAGAAGATCGGCGAGCCCGTCCTTCCTTCCCTGATCGCGGAATCGATGGAAGAAGGTCTCGATGCGGCAAGGAAGATCGGCTATCCTGTCGTACTGCGCCCTGCGTTTACGCTGGGCGGCACAGGTGGCGGCTTTGCCGATACCGAAGAGGAGTGCCGTGAGATCTTAAAGAATGCCCTCGCGCTTTCGCCCGTACATCAGGTGCTTGTTGAGAAAAGCGTGAAAGGGTACAAGGAAATTGAATATGAAGTGATCCGTGATGCGAATGATACCGCGATCACGGTCTGCAATATGGAAAACATCGATCCGGTCGGCATCCACACGGGCGACTCGATCGTTGTCTGCCCTTCGCAGACGCTTGCCAATAAAGAATACCAGATGCTTCGAAGCGCAGCGTGCAAGATCATCCGTGCGCTCAAGATCGAAGGCGGCTGCAATGTGCAGTTCGCACTCGACCCGCATTCATTTGATTATTATTTAATCGAAGTAAACCCGCGTGTATCGCGTTCTTCCGCACTTGCATCGAAGGCGAGCGGTTATCCGATCGCACGCGTATCCGCCAAGATCGCGGTCGGCCTTCACTTGGAAGAGATCAAGCTTGCGAACACCGTTGCGTCGTTCGAGCCTTCTCTTGACTATGTGGTCAGCAAGATGCCGCGTTTTCCGTTCGATAAGTTCAGTGATGCGAACAATTCGCTCGGCACGCAGATGAAAGCAACGGGCGAAGTCATGAGCGTCGGCAGGACACTCGAGGAGAGCCTTTTAAAAGCGGTGCGAAGCCTTGAAGTGGGCGTGTTCCACCTGCATACGGGCAAGTTCGATGAGATGTCGGACGAAAAGCTTCTTGATTATATTACGATCGGAACGGACGACAGACTCCTTGCGATCGCCTGCTTATTGCGCCGCGGCATCACGCCGCAGCTGATCTCTGAGAAAACAGGGATCGATCTCTTTTTTACAGAGAAGATCAAAAACATTACGGACGAAGAACGTCTGTTAAAAGAGCATAAGGGTGATGTCGACGTCTTAAAAGATGCAAAGCGTATGGGCTTTTCTGACAGAGAGATCGGGCATCTTTGGAATATGACCGCGCATGAGATCTTCGACCTTCGAAAGAAGAGCGGCGTGATGCCGGTCTATAAGATGATCGATACCTGCGCTTCCGAGTTTGAATCGTACGTTCCGTACTTCTACTCTACTTATGAGAGCGAGAACGAATCCGTTGTGACGGATCGAAAGAAGATCATCGTGCTCGGCTCCGGACCGATCCGTATCGGCCAGGGCGTGGAATTTGACTACTCTACGGTTCATGCGGTTAAGACGATCAAAGAGATGGGCTATGAAGCCATCATTATCAACAATAACCCCGAGACGGTATCGACCGATTATACGACGGCGGATAAGCTTTATTTTGAGCCGCTCTGTACGGAAGATGTCGTAAACATTGTGGAAATGGAAAAGCCGGAGGGTGTCATTGCAATCCTCGGCGGGCAGACGGCCATCAATCTTGCAGAGCCTTTGATGGAATACGGCGTTAAGATCATCGGTACAGACTGCGCTGCGATCGAGCGCGCGGAGAACAGGGATGCGTTTGAAAAATTGCTGATCTCCCTGAACATCCCACAGCCGAGTGGCGAGGCTGTCACCAATATCGAAGACGGCGTGCGCGCAGCGGAGCGGATCGGGTATCCGGTTCTGGTACGTCCGAGCTTCGTTCTGGGCGGCCGTGCGATGCAGATCGTTTCCAAAGAAAAAGAGATGCGCCACTATCTTGAGAATGCGGTAGCGGTGGATGAAGACAAGCCTGTTCTTGTTGATAAGTACATTAAGGGCAAGGAGGTTGAAGTCGATGCCGTTTGCGACGGATTGAATGTTTTCGTGCCCGGTATCATGGAACTGGTGGAGCGCACGGGCGTGCATTCCGGTGATTCGATCAGCGTATACCCGCCGTTCTCCCTCTCCGATAAAGTAAAGGGAACAATACTCTCCTATACTAGGAGACTTGGCCTCGGAATCGGTATTATCGGGCTCTTTAATATCCAGTTCATCGTGGATGAAGAAGAAAATGTCTATATTATAGAGGTAAATCCCCGTTCGTCGAGGACGGTTCCGTTCCTTTCAAAGGCGACGGGCTACTCGCTTGCAGACATTGCGACGAAGTGTATCCTCGGGATCACGTTAAAGGAACAGGGAATCTTTGATATCTATCCGAAAGAGCGTGAGCGCTGGTGCGTTAAGGTACCCGCTTTCTCATTTGCAAAGCTCAAAGGCATGGATACTTACCTCTCACCTGAGATGAAGTCAACAGGTGAAGCGATCGGTTATGATACGAAGCTACACAGAGCGATGTACAAAGCGCTCATCGCTTCCGGTATCAAACTCAAAAACTACGGAACAGTCGTTGTCTCTCTCGCAGACGAAGACAAGATCGAAGCGATGCCGCTCATCAAACGCTTCTATGATATGGGCTTTAATATCGAGGCAACATCACTGACCGGCGAATACTTAAAGAAGTACGGCATCAAGACGAGGATCCGTAAGAAGCTTTCCGAAGGAAGTACGGAGATTCTGGATGTCATCAAGAGCGGAAGTGTTGCGTATGTGATCAACAGCCGCGCGGTATTATCCGGTGTCCACTACGAAGACGGTGCGGCGATTAGGCGCTGTGCGATTGAGAACAACGTGACGATCTTCACATCACTCGATACGGTACGCGTGCTTTTGGATGTGCTCGAAGAGCAGACGATCAAGGTCGCAACGATCTTTTAGAAAGCGACAGCTAACAGAAACAACTGAATGACATTATACTATGTTAAAAAATGCTCTTATTGAAAATGATTCTCAATAAGAGCATTTTTATTGATATTTATTATTGACAAGTCTCACATGTAAGCATATACTAACAAACGTAATTGTTAGCGAGTACTAACACAGATGTAAGCAACGGCTAATCAGAACAGCAAACGCAACAGCAAAAATGTGAGTAAAACAAAGGGCAAAGGATATGGTAGACACAATGAATCTTTCCGAGGCGGAACTTGAAAAAGAATACATCGTAAAGGACATCGATACGGACGACGAAGAATTAAAGTCGTTCCTTTTTACGCTCGGCTGCTACAGCGGCGAGCCGATCACCGTCATTTCCCATGTGAAGGGCGGCTGCGTGGTATCCATCAAGGATGCGCGTTACAACATTGACACCGGATTGGCAAAAGCCATTTCGATATAACTATGAGGCATGTAACTAAGGAGGAGTAAGCATTATGAGAATCGCATTGGCGGGTAACCCCAACAGTGGAAAGACCACGATGTACAATGCTCTGACCGGCAAAAATGAGAAAGTCGGCAACTGGGCAGGCGTTACCGTGGAGAGGCGTGAGAGCCCCATCAAAAAAACCATCTATGAAGCGGGAGAAGATCTGATCGCGGTCGATCTTCCCGGCGCATATTCCATGTCGCCGTTTACTTCCGAAGAGAGCATCACAAGTTCTTATGTTAAGAACGAGAATCCGGATGCGATCATCAATATCGTGGACGCGACGAACTTAAGCAGAAGCCTTTTCTTTACAACGCAGCTTTTAGAGCTCGGTATTCCCGTTGTTGTCGCACTGAATAAGAGCGATATCAATGAGAAAAAGGAGACCAAGATCAACGAAAAGCTCCTGTCTGAAAAGCTCGGCTGCCCGGTCATCAAGACCGTATCGACGGCGACGGGCCATGAAGATCTCGGCGCGGTCGTAAAGGCTGCGGCAGAGGCAAAAGGCAAGGGCCAGACAGCTCCTTATGAAGAGGCGGCGATCGACCTGCACGATAAGGAAGCGGTTGAACGTGAAGACCGCAAGCGTTTCGATTTCGTCAACGGACTTGTGAAGACCGTTGAGGAGAGAAAGGTTTTAACAAAAGAAAGAAATAACCAGGACAGGATCGATGATATCCTGACGAATCCCGTATCCGGCCTTCTGATCTTTGCACTGATCATGTTCGGCGTATTCTACATCTCACAGTCGACGGTCGGCACGTGGATCGCCGATTGGATGACCGGATGGATCGAAGTGTTCCAGGAGTGGGTAGCAGGCCTTGTAGAGGATGCGAGCCCGTTCGTACAGTCGCTTCTCGTTGACGGTATCGTAGGCGGTACAAGCGCGGTTGTCGGCTTCCTGCCTCTTGTTATGGTGATGTACTTCCTGATCGCGCTTCTTGAGGACTGCGGTTATATGGCAAGAGCGACTGTTGTACTGGATCCGATCTTTAAGAGAGTCGGCCTTTCCGGTAAGTCCGTGATCCCGATGATCATCGGCACCGGCTGCGGCATCCCGGGTATCATGGCCTGCCGTACGATCCGTAATGAACGTGAGAGAAGAGCGACAGCGATGCTGACAACATTCATGCCCTGCGGCGCGAAGCTCCCTGTCATCGCACTGTTTGTCGGCGCATTTTTCCCTGAAGAAGCATGGGTCGGCCCGCTGATGTATTTTGTGGGCATCGCACTGATCCTTCTGGGCGCACTTCTGACCAATGCGATCACGGGTCACCGTTTCAGAAAATCTTTCTTTATTATCGAGCTTCCGGAGTACAAGGTTCCGTCTCTTAAGAGAGCGGTGATCTCCATGCTCGGCAGAGGTAAAGCTTATATCGTAAAAGCAGGTACGATCATCCTTGTGTGCAACACGGTCGTACAGCTGATGCAGTCCTTCGACCTGAACTTTGATGTGGTTGAAGAGGGTCTTGAGAATACTTCAATCCTCGCAGCGATCGCATCCCCGATCGCATACATCCTCGTTCCGATCGTCGGTGTTGCGGCTTGGCAGCTTGCAGCTGCAGCTGTAACGGGCTTTATCGCAAAAGAGAACGTTGTCGGCACACTGGCTGTATGCTACGGCCTTGCAAACGTAATTGATACGGAAGAACTTGAACTTGTCGGCGAAGGCAATATTGTTGCGGCAACCATGGCGATCACAAAAGTAGCTGCAATGGCTTACCTGATGTTCAACCTGTTCACACCGCCGTGCTTTGCAGCCCTCGGTGCGATGAACTCCGAGATGCAGAGCAAGAAATGGCTTTTGGGTGCCATCTGCCTGCAGCTTGCAACCGGCTACACGATCGGTTTCCTCGTATACCAGATCGGTACGTTCGTTGTAACGGGCAGCGTTGGCGCAGGATTCATTCCCGGCCTTCTTATCGTGGCATTTAATGTTGTGGTTGTTGCATATCTGATCCACAGAACGAATCGCCAGTTTGTTTCTGAATATGCACTGAAACAGGCGGCTTAATCCTTAGACGAACTTTTAAACAGATGAGTATGATAGCAGACGGAGAACGAAAGATGAGTACCGCATATGTGTTAGACCAGATGCGGCAGGACGGCTGCCGTATCACGAAGCAACGCAGACTGATCGTGGATATCATTCTGAACAATCGGTTTGATTCCTGCAAAGAGGTGTATTACAAGGTGATCAAGTCCGACCCTACCATCGGTATGGCGACGGTATACCGGATGATCAATCTGCTGGAAGACATGAAAGTGATCCGCCGAATTGAGCGGATCGAGCTTGCAGAGGACTGATCAGACTGAAGGAAAGACTGATTAAACCAGCGTTTCCTTAGAAATAAGTTGCCCGAATGAATGGCGGGTTATATGATCAAATGTAGAAAGGAAGCGATAAAATGTCCTCTATACTTACAACAGCGGTCGTAACCGTGGTGATCGCGGCGATCGTGATCTTCGATATCAGATACATCATAAAAAAGAAAAAAGAAGGAGCTTGCATCGGCTGTCCCGCCAGTGGCGGCAAATGCACCTGTCATTGCAATGACAAAAAGTGATCTGACTTTTTGATATGATGGTTTGATATAAATTTTCAAATTGTACAAAATCCGGCAACCCGCCGTAATCCTCGGGCTGCCGGATTTTTGTCGCACAAGCCCGGCAAGCGGCTGCCGGAGCCTGCCCGATTATCTTAAAAGAAAATAAACTCACCCGGAAATATTGCATAATCACGCTAAATAATTGAAAATATTGAAAAGAAAGGAGATAAGCCGTGGACGTAAGAACGTATGCCGAAAAGATCAGCTTCTATAACAAGCTGACAAAAGAAGAACAGAATACGGTACTGGAAAATGTCTCGCTGAAGACATATAAAAAGGGTGAGATGATCCATTCCTGCACCGGCTCGTGCCTCGGGCTCATCTATGTGATTGAGGGCGATATCCGCGTGAGCATTATCTCCGAGGAAGGCAGGGAGATCACGCTCTACAGACTTTCGAAGGGCGATACCTGCGTAATCTCGGCAGCGTGCGTGCTTCACGAGATTCGGTTTGAGAGCGGCATGACGGCTACGAGCGATACGACGCTTCTTATCTTAAATTCCAAGGCGCTTGCCAGGCTTATGGCTTCCAATCCGGAAGTGAAGAGCTACAGCTATGAGATCGCAACGAGACGTTTTTCGGCGGCTCTTTTCGTGTTGCAGGAGATCATTTTTGCAAGGATGGACACGCGTCTTGCACGGTTCCTTTTGGAGCAGGCGGACGATGCGGGTGAGATCCGCATGACGCAGGAGAAGATCGCGGAGAGCATCAATTCCGCGCGGGAAGTTGTGGCACGCATGCTTAGACAGTTCGTGATCGATGATCTGGTGGAGCTTAAACGCGGCTTAATTGTGATCAAGGACGAAGAGGGATTGGAAGACCTTTTGTAAGGCGCTGCCACAGCGGGAAAATTTTTTGAAAAAATTTTCGGTTTTGTGACCGGGTCACAGAAAACCGGAATTTGATCGCATATAATAAAGACAACAAAAGGAAAAAAGAAGCAGATTTTGAGAGGAGATTATGATATGGCAGAGAGAAAATTTGACGAAAGTAACTTTGATCAGGAAGTTTTGGGATCGGATAAGCCCGTCGTTGTGGATTTCTGGGCACCCTGGTGTGGCCCTTGCCGTATGATGGGACCCGTGATCGAGAAGTTTGCGGAAGAATTTGACGGAAAGTATGTAGTCGGCAAAGTAAATGTTGATGAAAACGGCGATCTTGCATCGAAGTACAACATCATGAGTATTCCGGCGATCAAGATCTTTAAAGGCGGAGAAGAAGTAAACTCTGCCGTAGGGGTACAGTCCCGCGAGAAACTGCTTGAAATGCTGGGAGAGTAAAGGTAGAACTGAGCACTACGCTGCTCAGTTCGTAAGAACATGAAACAAGGAGGTAAAAATATGGCAGCAAACACACAGCAGGTTGATAACCTTGTATCCCTTTTGGACGGATATTCCACAAAAGGCGGTCACCATTTAAATGTAAACGTATTGAACAGAGACATGCTTCTTGATGCGCAGAAGCATCCGGAGAATTATCCGCAGTTGACGATCCGCGTATCCGGATATGCGGTAAACTTCATCAAACTGACGCCGGAACAGCAGGCGGATGTTATCTCCAGAACCTTCCACGAATCAATTTAGAACAGACCTTAAGTGTAAAGAATACGCTTGCCGGGGTGCATCTGCACCCCGGTTTTTTACGTTTGCGGGATACGCTTTGCTATGGCGAATACCGGCAAAAAATGGTATTCTGTAAATATGGGGAGAAGGAGTCAGAAGCGGGAAAACATAGCACAAAAAGCAAAGATGAATGTGAAAGGGGAAGGTTTATGTATCGAATTCTGGCGATGGAACGATTGTTTGGAACGGGCGGCAGAGAGATCTGCGAAAAAGTTGCCGAGCGCCTCGGCGTGAAGATGTACGATAAGAACATCCTGTCCGAAGCGGCAGAAAGACTCGATGTGCCGGCTGTGTATATCAAGGATCTGGAAGAGACCGTGCAGGGAAGCCTTTTGTTCAACCTTTACCAGACTTCACTTGGCGGTACAGGTGATCGCAAGAACCTGCCGCTTTCGGAAAAAGTCTTTTTGGAAGAGAAGGCTGTGATTGAAGAGAAGGCGGAGAAGGAGAGCTTCGTGATTCTCGGACGCTGCGCTTCCTGGATTCTGAAAGACCGCAAAGACGTTCTGCGCGTCTTTCTTTATGCCGATACGGAAAGCCGCATCAGGCGTACGATGGAATATGAGAAAACGGATGAATTCCGTGCGGAAAACATCATGCATAAAAATGACAAGCGCCGGCACGATTTCTACGAGGCACACACGGACGCAAAGTGGGAGGCAAAGAGTGGGTATGATCTGTGCTTAAACAGCGCAGCACTCGGCATTGAGAAGTGCGTGGATATCATCGTTTCCATGATGAAAAATTAAATGCAAACCGCTCTTTTCATAAAAAACTTTATCTGATAAAATAGTAAAAGCGTCGGCGTGATAAAGCGACGCGCGAGGGGACTATTTTTGAAGGAGAGTAACATGAATAAGAGAGAGAAATTTGCATCGAGACTGGGATTTATTCTGGTATCGGCCGGCTGCGCCATCGGACTTGGCAATGTATGGAGATTCCCTTACATTACGGGTGCCTATGGCGGAGCCGCGTTTGTTTTGATGTACCTGGTGTTCCTTTTGATCTTCGGTCTGCCGATCGTCGTGGTCGAGCTGGCCGTCGGCCGTGCGAGCCGCAAGAGCGCAGCACAGTCGTTTGATGTTCTGGAACCCGCCGGTACAAAATGGCATCTGCACAAATACGCGTGCATGGCCGGCAACTATCTGCTGATGATGTTCTATACAACGATCGCCGGCTGGATGGTGCAGTATTTTGTGAAAATGGTGACAGGCTCCCTGGATGAGCTTGACGCGGAGGGCGTTGGCGCCGCATTCGGAGAGATGACTTCCAACGGCGGCAGTATGGCGCTCTATATGGTCATTACGGTTGTCCTTTGCTTTACGGTCTGCGGCGCCGGCCTTCAGAACGGCGTTGAGAAGATCACGAAGGCGATGATGGTATGTCTGCTGGTTCTGATGGTCATTCTGGCGGTGCATTCCTGCATGCTGCCGAGCGGCATGGAAGGCATTAAATTCTATCTCGCACCGGATTTTTCCAAACTGTCCGGCGAGAAGTTTTTTGAAGCGATGTACGCTGCGATGGGGCAGTCGTTTTTTACACTGAGCATCGGTATCGGTTCCATTGCGATCTTCGGCAGTTATATCGGCAAGGAACGTTCTTTAACGGGTGAAGCGATCTGCATCACCGCACTTGATACGTTTGTTGCGATCCTGTCAGGTCTTATCATTTTCCCGGCATGCGCATCTTTCGGCGTACAGCCGGATGCGGGGCCGAGCCTGATTTTTGTCACGCTTCCGAACGTATTTAACGCAATGCCGTTCGGCCGTCTGTGGGGCGCATTGTTCTTCCTGTTTATGATCTTTGCGGCATTTTCAACGGTCATTGCCGTATTTGAGAACATCGTATCGTTCGCGACGGATCTTTTGAACTGCTCGAGACAGCGTGCATCCTGGACAAACATGCTCCTGATCATCGTTCTGTCTCTGCCCTGCGTACTTGGCTTTACCGCATGGAGCAGCTTTTCCATCCCGCATATCGGCGGCATCATGGATCTTGAGGATTTCATCGTAAGCGATAATCTGCTTCCGCTGGGCAGCATGGTATATCTGCTCTTCTGTACCTGCAAGTACGGCTGGGGTTGGAAGAATTTTACGGACGAAGCGGACACCGGCACCGGCATGAAATTCCCGAAGTGGGCGAGACTTTATATGACATGGCTTCTGCCCCTTCTTGTTCTTTTCATTTTTATCAGAGGATATATCGCAAGATTTTTTGCATAAGCTGTAATACAGATATGACAAAGAGTTGCAAAGGTTTTTGGCAGAACTTTTGCAACTCCTTTTCGCGTTTTTGTGGGAATCTGACATTTTATAAAACGGTTTAAAAAAAGGCAAAAAACGGGCGTTTTTTTCGTTGCAAAATGGGGTACCCTATGCTAAAATGAACGTTGGAATGACAAAAAAATAACAATCGTTAGATGTGGAGGAATTATAATGGCTAAGAAAATTGTTTTAGCGGGC
>JAIKWO010000192.1 GCA_024684675.1 Lachnospiraceae bacterium | reverse complement strand
GGATCTTCTATGCTATTATGCGGGTATGACAGATCTGTCACCTAAAATGTGGCTTCTGATCTGCTCGGTCGGACGGTTTCCGTCCGTTATCACTTCCATCGTCGGAGGCGATGCGATCGGCACCAAGAACTATGCATTTGCGATCGGCACCTTCGCCGTCACGATCTTCATCAGCGGACTGGGCGTTCTTGCCTACCGGAAGATCACGAATCGAGGCGCTTCTCGGAAAACGGATCATACGTCATCTTGATCACTCCAGGCAATCCGTCTTTGTGACCTTCGTCTTTAAAAGCGATGCATATCGATCCCTTATAAGTGTCGGGCGAAAAGCCTTTGCAATGCGGTACGCTTCTTTTCCTCCGTCTGCCAGAAGATCGTATACGGTATCCAGAAAATAGACCGCCGGAACTTCATACGCATTGTGCGTATCCGTCGTCCGGAAATCACGACCGTGGAAAGTACCGCCAAATCCGGAGACGCCGGTCTGGATCGTCGGCCACATCATGGAAACGTCCCCGATATCGCCGCTTGCAAAGCCGTGCCGGTCGCGAAGAATGCGCCCGGGATCCATATAGCGCGCCATTCGCTCCTCTACAAACGATGACAAGAGTGGATCCGGTTTAAGCGGATAATATCCCATGTTGTCCGTGATCGTCACATCGCAGCCAACTGCATAGGCGCCTGCTTTCAGACATCTGTCAACTTTCTCCCCGATCTCGGAAATCGCCTTGGCACTCCTTGCGCGCACAAACAGTTCGATCCTCGTCTCCTCCGGTACCGTTCCGGCGTTCTTGCCGCCTTCCGGCAGATAATAGTGTACGCGAACCGCATCTTCCGCTCTAAATGTCTCTCTTAAAAAATTAATCGCGGACATTGCAAGCGTTGCCGCATTCAGCGCGTTCACACCATCCTCCGGTGCGGCTGCGGCATGTGCTGCTTTTCCGGTAAATACAGCATCTTTATGGAGGAAACCGTTCAGAGATGAGCCGATCTCGCCGTCCGCATCACCGCCCATGGCATGACAATTCAGAATAATATCTGCATCGTCAAATTCACCCGCTGCGATCAGATGCTGCTTTCCACCCGCAAACAGGATCTCTCCGCGGTCGATCAGATCCTGCCTGAACGCCAGATCGCAGTACTCTTCCGCCGGAGAGGCGATAAAAGATACCTTCCCGCAAAGCGTTTTGGCCACACTGCTTTCATTAAGCGCCAGAAAGACGCCCATCATAACGGCAGCCTGCGCATAGTGACCGCAGGCAGGTGCCGCAAAGCACTGATCTGCATTTGCTTCGGGATGAGATGGAACCGGCACACCGTCAAATTCCGCCAAAAGAACAATATGCGGTCCCGGCCTTCCAAGATCGAGCGTCGCCTTGATACCTGTCCGTGCGACAGTCCGATAGGAAATACCGGCCTCATCCAAAAGCGCACACATCTTCGCGTGCGCGTATTCTTCTCTGTATCCGATTTCCGGATGGTGATACAGATCTTCTCCGAATGCGATCATCCGGGGCATGATCCGATCCAAAACCTGATCGTATGCTTTCATGATATCCCTCACTGTGAGACGCGATTCAGATAGCGCGTCCACGTAAATACAGCGCTATCATAGGTAACGGTGATCAGATAAGAATCGGAAGCAGTCATGTGATCCTCCTCCGAAACCGTCTCTATAAAAAGATTGCACTTCCCGGGCTCCAAAACCTTCATATCCGCCAGATAAGATCCTGTAAAAAGCTGCGTCAAATCCGCAATCCGGCCTTCTTCGATCTTTTCATCAGGCACCTCCCTGATCAGCTCGTTGTCTGCATTATAGTACCGGTAGCCTTCCCTGACAGCCTCAATGATCTTTCCGGCTTTCAGATGCATATGCGTCTCGCCCGCATAAGAGTCCGTATAATTCTCATTCTGCGAATTATTTGCTTTAATGATCAGCGCTTCCAGATCCAGTCTGATGCCGTCTTCATTTACAATCGCATCCGTTATACTGCAGTCTTTAAAGTCCAATCTGTCGATCTCATCGACAGAGCGGTATTGTCTGTCCGTATTCACCATCATGTCCCCAATCTTATTCCGTTTTTTCTTTTATGACTATTCCACAAATCATACAAAAATCAATTCGAACATTTGTTCACTTTTTCTGTTGATTTATCGAACGAATGTTCGTATACTGTACATACAAAAAGCGGTCGTCAGGATCGGAAGATCTCTTTCGACACGCAATCATTCTATCACAGAAACGGAGGGCATGCCATGCACGATCAAGACCTGATTCAACCCATCGAAGCAAGAGAACACGAGATCATTGCCGTGGACTTTGACGGCACACTCTGCATTGATGCCTATCCGTCTATCGGTGCTCCCAACCTGCCTCTCATCTGCTATCTGAAGCAAATGCAATCACATAACGCGCGTCTGATCCTTTGGACCTGCCGCTCCGGGGAGCCTCTCAAAGAAGCCGTTAACTGGTGTGTGCGGCAAGGTCTTATCTTCGATGCCGTCAACGAGAATCTTCCGGAGACGATCTCAAAGTACGGTTCCGACTCCCGTAAGATCACGGCCGACATCTACATCGACGACCGCGCACGGCTCCCCTGGGACGATCCCGTATCGCTTGCCATGTAATATAAAAAGAACCCGCGGCTGCGGGTTCTCATTATTAACCATATTCGAGGCATGTCCGGATATGAAGTACCGTTTTTATCGATCACCGGTTCGAGAAGAGCGCATCGATCTGGTTTTGCTGGGAATGGCTCGCAATATTTGCCAGGATTTCTTGTTCGCTTTCGTCCGCGCTTCCCGGTCTGCTTTCTTCCGCAGATGCATCCATCGTCATTTCAGACGCAGGTGCTTCCTCCGTTTCCTGCGTTACAGGCGCAGCTTCTGCCTCCGCTGCCGCGAACAGACTGTCCACGCTGTCCTGCTTTGCCGTCTTAAACGAATCCATGATGCGTGCAACCATTTCAGGGTCAACGCCATCCATGTTCAGCTCTCCGGTACCCGCATCCGCAGCAGGAGTTGCCGCAGCAGGTTCAGGCGCCGGTGTTTCCGTTACGGGATCGGATGATCCGCCCATCTCTCGAAGAAGCGAATCCACGGAATCCTGTTTGGAATTCTGAAATGCACTCATGATTCTGGATACTTCATCTTCCAGATTTTCACGCGGTTCTGCTACGAACGCGCCGCCGGATGACTCAGTGGTCTCCGTAGCCTCTGCGGGAGCCATTTGGTATTCATACCACTTAATTACATTCTTGGCACTAAATGTCTGCCAGAATTTCTTTTCCGCTACTGTTTGTACGTCGTGATGCACTTTCTTTTTTTTCATAGTGCCTCCACCGAGAGACGATCAAACAGTTAACGATCATATCAGTGAACCGAATAGTTCAGGCGAACCGTGATCGTAGCTGTCTTTTCCCTCGAGCTCGTATTAAATGTCCCCCCGTAGCTGTAATCCTCAGATGAGGAATTGGTTGCCGTAATCTGGAATACCCCTAGTGTAGAACTAACAAGATCACCGACCGTCGAGCCGCTGCCTTCCGCCATCAGATCAATACGTGCCTTGGCATTCTCGGTCGCATCCGCGATCAGTTGCAGTTTCAGTTTATCCAGATCCGTATAATAGTACTCCGGTGAATCCGAAGTAAATTCCACGCCGGATTCGATCAGATCCGTGATATCACGGGAGATCTTCTCGACCTTATCTATATCGGAGCTGGTCACGCTGACATTCTGTGATAACTCGTATCCGGAAAATTCATCGCCGACATAATTACCTTCAGCATTATAGATCGAGTTGTAGCGTTTGCTGATGTTGACAGAAGAGAATACCATCTCATCTTCGGAAATACCGTTCTGAGAAAGGTAATGCTTGATCATACCGGCATCTTTCTTCAAAGCCGAATAAGCCTCGCCCGTTGTTAATCCGAATGTGGAGAAGTTACCTCTCCATACGATCAGATTTGATTCAAAATCACAACTTGCGGAGCCGGTTGCCGTCAGACCGCCACCTGCACTGAGTGTCTTCACACCAACAAAAGCTTTGGAAAAGATAATCGTGCATGTGATCAAACATCCCACTGCAAGGATCACACTGATCAGCTTCACGATATTGGAAATAATACTGTTTTCTTTCAAATCCCTGATCACTCCTTATTTCTCGATGGTCAGGATATCGCTGAAACCTGTAACCTCAAAAATCTCGCTGATCGTATCATTCACATGACGGATCACCATGCTACCCTGTTTGGACATTTTCTTCTGTGCGGACAAAAGAACACGCAATCCTGCAGATGATACATACTCAAGATCCGAAAAATCAAATACAAGAGAACTGAGTCCTTCATAGTCGGCACTGATGGACTGCTCCAATTCCGGTGCTGTTGTTGTGTCAAGACGTCCCGATACCGCTACTGTTAATTCGGAGCCGTTTTTTGTTTTATCAATCTTCATCTGTATCCTCCTAATTGGTTATGATTCTCGTCAGGAAATTCCCTGTATAATACACATTATATAATATTTTTTGCAAATTGTCTTGCAGTTTTTCGATTATAGCAAATTCTTGTATACGTTCTTTAAAACTTGGCCTCGATATGACCGATATTCTTCAAAATCACGGACACGGTTCCGTCCGAATTTGTGACAAATTCAACCTTACGCGCATCCTTGTACAGTTCCATCGGGATCTTGATCTCAATACCGCTGTCCGTAAACAGATGCTGATTTTGGTACTTTTTGATCGTCGCATCCATTCGCGGCAGGACCTCTTCCTTCACAAGGTCATATTTTTCCATCTTCTCCTGGAACTGCTCGCGCATCACCGGCTCATTTTCAAAGATCTTATCCGCCAGCTCTTCGACCACGAAGCCGCCCGCATCATTCAGGGTCTCCTGCATAATGCTCTTTGCCTTCATATGCTCCTCGAAGCGCGTATACTCATCAAAATTCGCATTCTGTACGCTCTCAACCGCTTTGGTTACGATCGAAAGCTTGGATTTATGCGACAGATGACTGTCGCACTTTAAGAACAGCATGGAAAAATAATTGATCTTCTCACCGTTTACTTCATATTTCTTCTCGATCACTCTGACTTCACGCGTCTTAAGATCAATGATCGCCGCCTCGGATAGACGCTGACTCTTTGAGGGAAGAACCGATTTATAACGAATGATCTCATTATAATTCCCTTCTCCCTCCGGCAGTGTCCTATGCG
Source organism: Lachnospiraceae bacterium (assembly GCA_024684675.1). Lineage (GTDB taxonomy): Bacteria > Bacillota > Clostridia > Lachnospirales > Lachnospiraceae > VSOB01. The sequence continues at coordinate 4,694 of JAIKWO010000192.1, read as the reverse complement.
TATAAGAGGCGGTAAAATTCATTTTTAAAAGCGCCAGATAACTGTTGTCATCCGCATGGAAGCGAACAACGACAAGATCTGCCGCCGGAATCTCGATGTTGCTGTTCATGATCCCGTAGAGAAGGTTTGCGATCTCCTTGCTCATGTCAACGAAACCTTCTGCAGAATACTCATTCAACATCCTGTATACTTCGGATTCTTCACGGTGGAACGCGCAGGTCTTGCTATCGTCTCCTTCATATACCCGATAGATGTGCTCCCGCAAAAACTCCGCGAACTCGGATCCGAACTCGATCTCTCTTTCCGAAAGAACAGGGAGTCCGACCGTAGAATCCATGATATGTACGATTACTTTTTCAATTCTGATCTCTTCTTTTTGCATATGACTATTGTATAACTTCGTGCTTGTAATAATCAAGAAGAAGTCCTACAACGCGGTCATAACTCGCGATACCGTCTTCCACGCCGTTTGCAACAAGATTGCCGTCAATGAATGCCTTGCTCGCTTTGTTCACAACCTTGGTACTGATCACCGCTTTCTTTTCCACCAGCTTCCATGCGTCAGGTGTCAGAAAGACATTGTCCTTCTTAACAAGTGACGAGATCTTCCGATGGCTGTTATACACATCGCGATCCTCTCCGACCGCCTCATAAAACGCATTGTCCAAATAATTGAGAACGCTCAGGTAACCGCTGTATCGAAAGAGCGGATCATCCGATTGAATGCACGCCAGAAAAGCGAGATAGTTTGCCTCATCCTCGTATATGAATCCTTTCAGATGGGACAGTTCATGGCACATCGTGGCGGGCTTATTCGTAATGTACATGACATCATTATAATTGGCTTCCATTGAGAACGGGAAAAAATACCCCAGCATGTGCTGCTGGCTCAAAAAGCCGGACGCCATGATGCCCTTGGGCTGCGGATAGTATCCTTCCAGCTGACCGTAACCCTGCTCGGCAAGTTGCTGCATCGCCTTTGCCGCCTCCGCTTTCATATCGCCTTCATAAATGACGCGGCCGCCTTCGTCGCGATCCATCTCTTTTGCAAGATCGTTTGCCTTTTTGACAACATAATCGCGCATGCGCGAAAGCTCTTCGATCGTATATGCTTCGTGCGGAATATCATACTTTTCTTCAAAGGTCGAACAGTGATACAGGATAAAGCAGTTGCAGGTCATCACCAGAAGTACAAACGCCGAAAGCCACACAAGACCGCGATAATAGGAGCGAACACGATTCCAGAAACGGCCTGCCAAAGGTCGGTTCTTTATAAAAAGAACGGCTGTTATGATAAGTCCAACCGTTGCTGCAAATAAAATAAGCACAGCAAAGACGAGCATGATCTCACCCCATGAGAACGAGAACATACCGGTCAGCCGTGCATAGGTATTCACCCAAGTCGGGAAAATGTATTGAACATAGAAATCACAGAATTCTTTACTGTGCCAGGCGATCACATTCAGAAGCAGTGCCAGAGCGAACACGAACGCCGGGATCAACATGCTTTTCTTCTTCATGAATTCAGCATATCAACCAGAATTTGCGTCCGTATAAAGACAATTTGAACATTTTAAATGAATTGTAAATAAACTATGAACGTCTGTGACGCCTGCGCTTCTTCTGCCTTCTTTGATCCTCTTCCCAAGCCGCATACTCCTTGTTGTGCTTTTCAAGAGAAAGCGGCGCAAACACCGTTTTACGCCCGATCCATCCGATCAGCATGGTGCAAAGGATTCCGGGCAGGATACCGGCAGAGTCGATCGCAACATCTCTGGGACTTGAACCCCTGCCGCTTACAAACGACTGGTGATACTCATCTGTTGCCGCAAATCCAAGGCAGAACAGTCCCGCAAAAAAGATCAGTTTGAAACCGCGAACGCCGTACACATACAACGGAAATGCAACGCAAGCCGCCAGAATAAAGTACTCCGTCATGTGGGCACCTTTTCGCACATAATAGTGAATGTGCTGCGTCTGCGCCTCAATCTGCGCATCCGACCAATTCTTTTCTGCCACCTCATCGGTCAGCGTGACGATCTTATGGCTGACGCGATAGCTTAAACGCGACGATTCCGACCCTGTCTGCGCCGAAAAATGATAGATCGCCACCATGACAATAATTGCCGGCAAAAAAGAAAGCGGTTTTAAAAGATACCGAACAAGTTTAATACAAAATAAGTGAAAGTAATTCATAGCAAATCTATCTGTACTGACGCTCAAGATGCATCAGAATATGACGTCCGAGCACCTCTGCTCCCAGATCGTCCGGATGGATATCATCCGTAAAAAATGCATTCCGAACCAGAATATGGTTGGTATTTAAAAATCCCTCTTCATAGAGGTCAATGATATGAAAACCGTAGTCACGCGCCAGTTCCGTGAGCGCAGTCATAAACTGCTTCATATTCTTCCCGCTGTATGCGGTATAGTCCTCAAGACGGTTGTGATAGGTTGTCACGACATAAACATCCGCATCCGGATATCGCTCCGAAATCCCTTCAAAGCATGTCTTGGTGTCACCATAAAACGTACCCTCATCATCATGGCTTTCACTGCCGCAGGACACGTTTTCATTGAGAAAATCATTGATACCGGCAAAAAAGACAATAATGTCAGAATCCTCGGGAATCTGCTCATAACGATTCACGATCGCTTTGCTGCTGTCCCCGCTGACCTGCGCACCGCCGATCCCGAGATTAACGATCGTCGCATCCGTATACTGCGCGATATAGTCGGGATAGCCGCGCTTGGTACCGTCCGGTGTGATCGTGCCGCCGTTCCCGGCCGTGATGCTGTCGCCGATAAATGTGATCTTCTTGTCTGCAAGCGGGTCAAATGAAAAGTCGATCAAAAACGAGTCAATCTTGTCGACCTTCTTGGTCAATTTAAATGCATCCGCCGTATTATAAGCTTCACGAAGTGCCTTATATTGCTGTGCGATCATGCGGTCCATTTCCGCATCACTGTAGGTTGCCTGATCCCTGGAGACCGCCCCTCTTGCGTTTGTGTCTATGGAAAGCATGAAAATTGTCACCGCAAAAAGCGTAACAGCCATACTGAACTTTTTCAATTTCATCCTTTTTCCCTCCGTCAGATATCATACCACATATAATAAGAAGGCTGGTATAAAAAAAGAATGAAATCGTTGCATTTTTTCTCAAAATATTGTGTAATAGAGGGTATAAAGGAGACTATATATGGGTGCAATACTAAAAGGACTGCAAAGCGTTCTGATCGCTCTGGGCATCATCGCCCTGATCGGCGTCGGCGCGGTCTTCTACTATAACTCCATCGCGGAACAGGAAGAGACGACCGAGCAGGCCGCAGCGTCCGCAGATCAAAACAATAACAAGGGCCCGGAAACGGTAACCGTCAAGCTACCGGAGGATGAAACGGAATCCGAAACAGAAACGGAAGAGGCCGAAAGCGGAGAATCATCCGGTAAGACTGCAGCCGAGACGTTCAAACTCGAAGCAGGCCACATCCATTCCTATACAATGACAGTTTTAAAGCCGGCCACCTGTACGGAAGCCGGCGAAGCAAAGTACGAATGCTACTGCGGCGACTTCTATATCGCATCAATTCCGCCGATCGACCATACGCCGGGTGAATTCATTACGGTACGCGCCGCAACAGAGACACAGACCGGTCTGCGCCAGAAGAGCTGCCTTGTATGCGGGCGCATCCTTCAGGAAGAAGTGATCCCGATGCTGGAAGCAAAGGATAAGAAGACAAAAGAAGAAGAGGCGGCAGCAAACCACCGCCACTCCTACACGTATGAAATTACAACCGAGCCAACCTGCACGGAGGCCGGTGAGAAAACATACACCTGCCAGACATGCGGAAGCACCTTTAAGACCAAGATCCCGGCCACGAATCATCCGAGCCGCAAGACGATCCGAACCGAAGGCGATTGTTTGAATCCCGGAAAGATCGAAACGGTCTGCACCATCTGCGGTGCCGTGATCTCTTCCGAACAGCTTACCTACAACGATGACAGCGACCACAAATGGGGTCCCTGGGAAGTCACAACAGCTCCCACAACAGAGTCCAAAGGCAAGAAGACAAGAACCTGTACCGTCTGCGGTGCGACCCAGACCAAGTCGATCGACAAGCTGAAAGGCTCCAACGCAAGCGAATCGGAGTCATCCGAATCATCCACAAGCTAGAGCGCTCCATATGAAAACAACATCAAGGGCCCGTCCAATGGACGGGCCCTCTTTTCATAACACTCACACAAACTATGCAATTCTTTTTAGCAAACGGGATCTGCTTAAGCGATTTTCTCTTTTGCGAGCTTAGCAAGCTTTGCAAAGCCCTTTGCATCGTTTACTGCCATCTCGGCAAGCATCTTTCTGTTGATATCGATCTCAGCAAGCTTCAGACCATACATGAATTTGCTGTAGGAAAGACCATTCAGTCTTGCTGCTGCATTGATACGCGCAATCCAGAGCGCTCTGAACTGACGCTTTCTCTCTTTTCTGCCTGCATAAGCGGATGTAAGAGCTCTCATGACAGACTGCTTAGCGATTCTGTACTGTTTGGATCTTGCTCCTCTGTATCCCTTTGCAAGTTTTAATACTCTGTTATGTTTCTTCTTTGCGTTTAAGCCGCCTTTAATTCTTGCCATTGTAAATATCCTCCTAACGAATTATAAATACGGTAAAATCTTCTTCATGTTCTTAACGTTG
>JAIKWO010000127.1 GCA_024684675.1 Lachnospiraceae bacterium | reverse complement strand
TCCCACGATGCGAAGGTCATCATCTTCGATGAGCCTTCCGCAGCGCTGACAGAGACCGAGATCGAAGATCTGTTCAAGATCATCAGAGATCTTCGCGAGCAGCAGCTTGGTATCGTTTACATCTCTCATCGTATGGATGAGATCAAAGTGATCACCGACCGTGTTACGGTCATGCGAGACGGCTGCTATGTGGGCACGCTGATCACAGAGGATTCCACAAAAGAAGATATCGTCTCCATGATGGTTGGACGTGTCATCTACGAAGAGCCCAAGACCAAGAGTATGGTGCCGGATGATGCACCGGTGGTTCTGAAAGTCGATCATCTCTGCGCAGGCAAGATGGTGCAGGATGTCAGCTTCGAGCTCCGCAAAGGCGAGATCCTCGGATTTGCGGGTCTGATGGGTGCGGGACGTACCGAGACCGCCAGAGCGATCTTCGGCGCGGATCCCAAAGAGAGCGGCGACATCTATGTTAACGGCGAGCTCGTTGCGATCAACAGCCCGGAAGATGCGGTTAAGGCAGGCATCGGTTATCTTTCCGAAGACCGTAAGCGTTTCGGTATCGTCGTTCAGAAGACCATTGCCGAGAACACGACGATGGCAGACCTTGGCAATTACATGAAGGGCTTCTTCATTGATAAGAAGAAAGAGAAGAAAGTCGCACAGGAATTTGTTGATTCTCTTGCGACCAAGACACCGAGCGTGGACCAGCTGGTTGTAAACCTCTCCGGCGGTAACCAGCAGAAGGTCGTTATCGCAAAGTGGCTCTGCAAGAACAGCGACATTCTGATCTTCGATGAGCCGACAAGAGGTATCGACGTCGGTGCCAAGAATGAGATCTATAAATTAATGAATAAGCTCGCAAGTGAAGGGAAATCGATCATCATGATTTCCTCCGAAATGACCGAGATTTTGCGAATGAGTGATCGGATCGTGGTTATGTGCGAAGGTCATAAGACCGGTGAACTCCGGATCGAAGAGACCAAGCAGGAATTGATCATGAGTCTGGCCACAAGAGACATAGGTTAGGAGGAAGAACATGGAAAAGAAAAAAGCACCTGCGAAGATCTTTAAGCAGGAACTGATTGTATTTCTTGTCGTAGTCGCACTTTTGATCTTCTTCTGCGCTGCGAGCGAAGACTTTAGAAAATATACGACGATCCTGACGATCATGGATTACTCGTATTACATTGTACTCATGGCGATCGGTGTCGCTTTCCCGCTCATTACGGGTGGCGTTGACCTCTCCATCGGTACCGGTCTTGTATGCTACTCCCTGGCCGGCGGCTACATGATCGTTCACATGGGATTACCCGTATGGCTGGCGATGATCGTGACGATCCTGTTCGGTATCGTGATCGGTACATTGAACGGATTCTTGATCGGTGTTTTGGGACTCCCGCCGTTTCTTGCAACACTTTGTACCTGCATGATCACAAGAGGTCTCGGATCCATCTGCTCCGGCAACTTCGGTATCTCTTGGCCGGCATCCGGTCAGGACGGCAGCTGGTTCAGAAACATCTTTAAGTATACGGTGGGTGAGACCAAGATCCCTCTCGGCTTTATCTGGGTACTGCTTCTTGCGATCATCATGCACTACGTACTGAACCATACCAAGATCGGTCGTTATACGATCGCGATCGGCAGTAACAAAGAGGCAGCGATCCTCTCCGGTATCAATGTGAAGTTCTATCACATCATGGCTTACGTGATCTCCGGATTCTTCGCAGCACTTGCAGCGATCGCTTACTCAGCGGTGTTCGGAACGGTTCTTCCGGGTACAGGCGCAGGCTTTGAACTGGAGGCGATCGGCGGTGCGATCATCGGTGGTGTATCCGCTACAGGCGGTGCCGGTTCCATCGTCGGAACATTCATTGGTGTATTTGTTATCTGCCTTCTGAAAACCGGTCTTCCCTTTATCGGACTTCAGGCGAACTGGCAACAGATCGTAACAGGTCTTGTCCTGATCGGTTCGGTTATGGTCGACATCATCAAGAAGAGCAAAGAAGCAAAGTAATTAGAGTGGTATAGCAAAAAAGATGTGTTCTGCTAATGCAGTTCATATAGCAAAGGAAACATTTTTTAAAGGAGGATTACAATGAAGAAGAAAGTTTTGGCAACAATCGTTAGTGCTGCAATGGTAGCAACCCTTCTTGCAGGTTGTGGCGCAGCTGCAGAGCAGCCCGCAGCACAGGAAGCGGCTCCCGCTAAGGAAGAAGCAGCAGCTCCCGCAGCAGATGCAGCTCCCGCTGAAGCAGCAGCAGCTGAAGGCGACCTTGATTTCAAGATCGTTGTAAAGAGCTTCCAGTCATCTTACTGGCAGGCAGCTGTTCAGGGTGTTAATCAGGCGGCAGAAGAGCTCGGCGTTAAAGTTGAGTGTAACGGCCCGAATGCTGAGTCTGATATCGCAGATCAGGTTAACATGCTGACCAACTACATCAACGGTAATCCGAGTGGTATCGGTCTTGCAGCTTGCGACCAGAGCGCATGCCTTGATGCTCTTCAGATGGCAAAAGATGCAGGCATCCCGGTTGTATGCTTTGACTCCGGTTGTCCGGATGCTCCCGAAGGTTCTGTTCTTTCCACGATCGCAACAGATAACTACGGCGCAGGCGCAACGGCAGCTGAGAACCTTTACAAAGCTCTGAAAGACACCATCGCTAGTGCAACAGCACCTGTAAGAATCGGTGAAGTTAACCAGGAATCTACATCTGAATCCATTACACTTCGTGGCCTTGGTTTCATCGACAAGTTTGCTGAACTTGCATCTGCTGACGGCAAGAAGGTAGCAGTTGTTGGTAACGAGTTCTATGTAAACGGCGCTAAGGATAAAGGCGATGAGGCATCTGCAGACGTTATCATCGAAGTTGCAGTTCCGGCTCAGACAACAGTTGAACTGTGCGCAACAGAAGCATCTGCGATCATGAACAAATCTGACGTTCTCGGCATCTTCGGTTCCAACCAGGTTGCAGCAGAAGGTATCCTTTCCGCAAACGAGAACCTGAACAAACTCGGTACAGAAGCAGGCAAGACAATCCTTGCAGCAGGCTTTGACGCTGGTTCCGTTATCAAGGGCGCGATCAAAGACGGCAAGATGTTCGGTGCTGTTACCCAGTCTCCTCTTGCAATGGGTAAGACAACTGTTGAAACACTCGTAAAGATCACACAGGGTGCTACCGTATCCGATATCGCAACAGACGGTTACTGGTATGACAACAGCAACATGGACGCTCCTGACATCGCTCCTAACCTTTACGACTAATCCGTAAGGAATGATTGCTGTAACACGATTTGTCAAATAAGCAAACCTTTTGGGGAGGGACTGGTTTATCCGGTCCCTTTCCTTAAATCAAGAACTGTTCAATAAACGGAGGTACAATATGTTAAAAGGGATTCCGATCCAAATATCCCCTGAACTGCTGAGAGTCCTTGACGAGATGGGCCATACGGACGAGCTCGTCATCGCGGACGGCAATTTCCCGGGTGATACGATGGGCAAAAGAGTGATCAGAGCAGACGGTATGGGCGTTCCGGAACTTCTGGATGCAATCCTGCAGCTTTTCCCGCTCGATACATATCCGAACAAAGAAGGAAAAGAAGATCCGCCGTGTACATTGATGGCGCTTGAGCCCGGCGATGTCGGCAAAGTGGCGACCCCAATCTGGGATAAGTACAAGAAGATCGTAGCAAAGTATGATAAGCGCGGTAAAAAAGCGTTTAAAGAGATCAACAAGTGGGACTTTTATGACCAGACCAGAGAGAAAGCAACAGTTGTCGTACAGACCACAGAGACGGCAATTTATGCTAATATAATTCTCAGAAAAGGTGTTGTCATTTAATCTAAGAAAGGCGGAGGAAACCATGCCGGACCATATTGAATTGATCTTTACTGACTACCAGCTGATGCTGAGAAAACTGAAAAAGCCATCTTACATAGCAAACATGGAAAGATTTCGAAGAGAGCAGGGACATCTGATCGATGAGATGCTCGCTGCAGTGAGGGATGCGGACGACGAAGCGGAAGCGATCGCCCGGATCGGCGCTTCATTTGCAGCCCGGACGGATGAAGCTTTTTTTGCCGGCCGGAAAAGAAACGGAAGGAAGATGGCGGATCTTCATTTCTTTATGATCTATTATGTGTTTCCTGCGATTTTGCTGACGGAAGAAGAGTGTGCGCAGCGTTTCTGTGACGGCCTGAAAGATGCCTGGAATGCCGGATTCGGTTCCAACATCAGCTACACGACCTACGAAAACCTGTGTGATACGTTCCGAAACAAGATATTCGGGATCTTCTGATGTCCATGGGGGATTACGATTGGAAACAAAATATTTTCTTGCGATCGATATAGGCGCATCAAGCGGGCGTCATATCCTGGG
>JAIKWO010000167.1 GCA_024684675.1 Lachnospiraceae bacterium | reverse complement strand
CCCGGTTTCTGGGATGATCCCGACTACTCGAACAGCAAGATGAAGGAACTGAAGAATATGAAGGATCTCGTGGCGAAGATGGACGGTCTTTCGGGGCAGTATGAAGACATCGAAACGCTGATCGAGATGGGGTACGAGTCTGAAGATGCGGATCTGGTGGCGGATACGCGAGCGGAGCTTGATACATTCATTGAGACATTTGAGGAGATCCGGATCGGACAGCTTCTGACCGGAGAATATGACAAAAACAATGCGATCCTAAAGCTGAACGCGGGTGCGGGCGGCACGGAGAGCTGCGATTGGGCCGGCATGCTGTATCGTATGTACACACGCTGGGCAGAAAAAAAGGGATATCAGGTCGAGGTTTTGGACTATCTGGACGGCGACGAGGCCGGCATCAAGTCGGTTACGTTCCAGGTGAACGGAGAGAACGCTTACGGCTATCTTAAGTCCGAAAAGGGTGTTCATCGTCTTGTCCGGATCTCACCGTTCAATGCGCAGGGCAAGCGGCAGACATCATTTGTCTCGTTGGACGTCATGCCGGATATTGAAGAAGATCTGGATATCGAGATCAATGACGACGACATCAGGATCGACACCTATCGAAGCAGTGGCGCGGGCGATCAGCATATCAACAAGACCTCTTCCGCGATTCGTATCACGCATCTTCCGACCGGTATCGTGGTGCAGTGTCAGAATGAGCGAAGCCAGTTCCAGAACAAGGACAAGGCGATGCAGATGCTGAGGGCCAAGCTCTACCTGCTCCGTCAGGAAGAGAATGCGCAGAAGCTTTCCGGTATCCGCGGCGAAATCAAGGAGATCGGCTGGGGCAACCAGATCCGTTCCTATGTCATGCAGCCGTACACGATGGTCAAGGATCACCGTACCGGCGAGGAAAGCGGCAACACGGACGCTGTTTTGGACGGCGCATTGGATCCTTTTATCAACGCATATTTGAAGTGGATCAATCTGGCACCCACAGAAGAAGAATAGGCAAAATATCCAAAAGGACCCCCTGTTTCTTGTGAATAATGCCGATTGCGCGTTTTTGAAACAAGTCATAGAATAAGGACACTGAGCAAATCGCTCGGTGTCTTTTTTTATTTATCATTATGATACGGCACTCTTGCCGGTTCATTGTGCATTCGCACATTTTTTTCCAACAAAAAGTAAGAACGATAGGAGGAAACAGGAAATTTGAGAAAAATCAGTAAACATTTGCTGGGCTTATTTTTGTGCGCGCTTTTTTGTTCATGCGCACTTGTGATGCCGGTAAATGCCGGAAACAGTTATGGGATCGACGCGGACGCGCCATGCGAAGGGCAGGAAGACGTGATCGAATACAGCGGAAAAGAAGAAACATATGAGGTTAAAGTAACCGGAATATACGATGTCACCGCGTGCGGCGGACAGGGCGGCACAGGCCTTGGCTATTCCAGCAACAAAGACATGTCCACCGTCTCGCCGGACACAGCCGGATCGTACGGAAGTAAGACGCAGAGCCGGATCTTTTTGAAAGAAGGAACAAAGCTGACGGTTCATGTCGGAAGCGTTGGCGGAACGGGGCATCTGGGTCACCATTACGGAGAAAGCGTCACCGGCGGTTCGGGCGGCTGGTCTGATGGCGAAAGAGGCGGGTCGATTCATAATTTTGACAGTGATAACAAGAATAAGGATTGCAGCATTGCAACCGGCGGCGGTGGCGGCTCTTCCTATCTTCTCTATGAAGGGAAGAAGATCCTGTCGGCTGCCGGCGGCGGCTCTGCCACAATGACGCTCAAACGCCATGAACTGCGTACACAGTATGGTGCATCCGGTGGCGGGTCTTCCTTGATCGAGAATGCAGGAGACCTTACCTGGATGACGGATGATGTGAAGGTCATGGAATCGGGCAAAAACAAAGGCAACGGAAAGATCATTTTCAAACTGGTTCGTCCGCGCATCGGCATGGAACTCCATCAGGATCATGATGATTGGACTAAGGACGAAGTTACGGTTCGCGCTGAGATCACATCAACAGGTGAAGGCGTGCCGGATGATTGTTATTTCTGGGAATATGAGCCGAAAGAAGACGCTGATGATGCGGAAACGGAAGGTGCGCCGCTTGGCGAATGGACCGGTGAGGATTCGATCACGGTGCATGCAAACGGAACCGTGACCTGTAAGGTGCGTGATGTAAATGAAAACGAAGAGGAGGCAGTCCTGAAGGTGACCAATATTGACCGGAAGGGACCGCGCATTTCTGCGGAATTCGAGCCGGATGACTGGACGATGGATCCTGTGACGCTTACGATCAAGGCGAGTGATGAAGATGGCTGCGGGCTCGCGGATGAGGGGTATCTCTGGAGCGATGACACAGAAATTCTGCCGGATGACGAAGGCGATTATGAGCTGCAATGGAATTCGGTGACATCCAAAATATATGAGGAGAACGCGTCAGTGACCGTAGCTGTCCGTGACAAACTCGGAAACCGTACGGAAAAGACGATTCGGATCACCAATATCGACAGAACGGCGCCGACTGTA
>JAIKWO010000102.1 GCA_024684675.1 Lachnospiraceae bacterium | reverse complement strand
TCGAGCTGCTCCTCCGCAGCACCAATCTGCCTGGATTTAATATAGAGGCGGACGATCATCTGCATCTGGTTGATCGTATCGTGTGATTCGATCAGATTCTTACTGCCATATCCAGCGCGTGTTTCGACTGCCTTCTGCATGATGGCGGTGGCCTCGTGAGTCTTGTTGTCGCTATATAGCGCCATCGCCAGATTGCTGTAACTGTTGGAAAGAAGTGCTGTGCCCCGCTCGTCCAGCTGATCTGACGGAATCTTCTCAAGGATTGTCACAGCACGACGGAAACGCTTGACGGCCTTGCCATAATCTCCGGCATTATACTCGCTACGCGCCTTATAGTTCAGCAGCAATGCGCGGTCACAGGCGCTGTCCAGATGGTGCTCCTGCATAACATATTCGATTCTTGCGGTCAGCTTCGGCAGATAGTCGTTGATGGAATACTTGTCCAGATAGCTGTAGATATCCTGCAGGTACAGAAGATAAGAAGCCGGTTCGTTGTTGATCACCCGCTCTGCTGCACTGATCATGGTCTGGATAATCTCATCCGCGCGGTAAAACTCTTTTCCCTGCACCAGAGCGATCCGCTCTAGCTCTTCCATAAGCTCCCGACAGGCGGTATAGGTCGGCGGTATCTCGGTTGCGATCACATCGCGGATCAGAGGATGGAGAAGAAAACGCTCATTTTCCTCGTCATCCTGCACATAGCCATATCGGACCAGCTTTTGCACATCGGAAAGGTTCGGGAGATTCAGCCACTCTTTGAAATAGTGCTTATAAGCACCTGTGTCAGGCATCAGTGCGAAACTCTGAAGAATATGCTTTTCCGGTTCGGAAAGATTGCCGAGACGAAGGAGTCTCTTCAAGTGTTCCCGCATCAGGCCGTCACTGTATGTACCGTCTTTGTATACTTCGACAGATTCACCGGAGGGGGGATTCAAGGTGCAGGATCTCAATTCCCGCAGCAGCGTTGCCGGTTCGATACCGCTGGCAGATAGGGTGAGCGCCGCAAGTGCCACGGTCAGTGTGTGCCGGTGGACGACCGCAATGATCTCCCGGATCGTTTGAGCCAATTCGCCGTCAGGCATATCTATCGCGCGTTTCGCACTGGGACAGAGCTCACAGAACAAGGGAAACAGAGCATGATCCGCATCCAGCTCGTCGATTGTTAAAGTATTGCGGCGCGGCAGATGACAGCGTGTCGTTACAAGCAGACGGAAGGAGTTTTCCGATAGTTCGCGGAAGAACGGATCATACTCCGGGTACACATCGAAGTTGTCAAGGATGATCAGCGTGTCTTCGCGACAACGTTGAAGGAACGCATAATGACGCGAAAACAGAGCGCCTTCATCCGCATCTGCCGGATCATCCTCCATCTTCATCGAAGCGATCATTCTTTTGAGATCGCCTGTGTAAAACAGATAGACGATATTGGCATATTGACGCCGATATTTTGCCGCGAACGCCTTTGCAAACTCACTTTTCCCAATGCCTGCGATGCCACAGATAAAAAGAGGCGATCCATCCTCAAGGCGCGACGCACACAGTTTTAATAATTCTTCTCGCCCGGTAAAGGTCTGCACAGCACGCGGCAGACGGCTGGAGATCAACAGGTCGGAGAGATCCGGCGAGTGATGCTCTTTGATCTTATGATCGCAGAAAACAGCATAAAGGACAGCTTCGGCGAAAAACGTCGCATTGTCTTTGTTTGAGAGAAGCTCTGCAGCCTTCTCCTCTCCGATCACGGGGATGCTGTTTGTGATCAGTGCTTCTATTTCCTGTCGTGCATTTGGAATGTTGACCAATCCGGGAAGGAGATGATTCTCCATGTCGCTACGCATCTGCGTGCGACCAGCTTCGGAATCATAATCGTCGAGAACATACAGGGGAATCGTCCGTGCGCCGCTGCACCATTTGCTGAACATGGTGTTGTCGGCGGTTTTGGCGTCCGGATCGGAAGCATTCTCCGGCAGTGACAGGGAGAACAGATCGCGGATCAGCATGTTCATGGGATAGTCCCGTTTCTTATTGTCCAGTATGACCGCGATAATCCGCGGAAAGGTCAAGTGGTTTTTCATGTTGTTCTGTTTTGTCAGGTTTTGGTCAACTTTTTGCCAATGGCTCTGACCGATAACGCCATTGTAAGATGGAACCGTCAGAGGAGCCGGTCGGTGCCGGGAGGTGAACCAATCGGCTACCATTGACAGTATAACATAAATGTGGAGTCCTTGGCGGCATCACGCAGCACATTGACAACAGAATATCGGCGACAAAGCAAAGAAAACGGGCGCACATCAATCAGCTTACCATGCGCGATCATCCCCGCAGACAAGAATATCTGCGGGGCGGAAATGCGCGTGACGACGGAACGGGAGGGGGTGACGATATTGATGATGAGCGAACAGGAACTATTGAAGTACGCGCTCGACAATGGTATCATCAATATCGACACCATTCAGCAACAGGTCGAGTTGAACGAGAGAAAGAAGTACCTTGAAAAGCATAGCTTTCGCGTCTGGCAGGGGACAAATGGCAAATTCTACACCTATCTGCCTGACGAAGCGGCACATAACGGCAGACGAATGATCAAGAAAAGCTCCGAAAGCGATCTTAGGGATGAAATCGTCGCATTTTATAAGGCACAGGAACGCGATCCGTATATCAAGGACATATTTGAGGCATGGGTCAATCAGAAGCTGGCCTACGGCGAGATCAAGAAGCAGACCTATGACCGGTACAAGACTGACTTCACCCGCTTCTTTGAAGGGACGAAGATTGCAGAGAAACGTTTCGGCCTCATTACCGAGGAGATGCTGGAGGACTTTATCAAGACCACGATCCACGATCAGCACCTGACCAAAAGGGGCTTTGGGAATCTGCGAATCCTGATTCTTGGGATATTCAAGTACGCGAAAAAGAAGGGATATACCAGGATCAGTATCACGAGCTTCATCGGCGATCTGCAGATATCGCAGAATTCTTTTCGTAAGCGGGTGTTCACGGATGAGGAATCGGTGTTTACCAATGAGGAACTGGAGAAGATACGCGAATACATCGATACGCATCCGGCATCCATCATAAGCCTGGGCGTCCTGCTCGCAATTGAGACAGGGGTACGTATCGGTGAGTTATCCGCATTAAGGCCTAAGGATCTGGAGGGGCGGGTGCTTCATGTAAGACGGACGGAGGAACGCTTCAAGGACGATGCCGGGCACTATGTGTTCCGTGTGCGGGAGATGACCAAAGGGCGTGACGGCGCACGGCGCGTGATCGTCACGGAACGCGCGGTGGAGATCGTTAAAGAAATCCGACGCTTGAACCCTTTGGGAGAATATCTGTTCATGGAGGACGGGGCACGCATCAAGGCCAAGGCGTTCACCGTAAAGATTCAGAAGATCTGCCGCTATGTTGGGATCAGAGAACGTTCCATGCACAAGGTGCGAAAGACTTATGCAACGAAACTGTTGAACAAGGGCGTTGATGAGAAACTGGTGATCCGGCAGATGGGTCACACCGACATTGCGACAACCAAGGGCTACTACTACTTCGACAACCGGACGATGGAGGAGGCGCAGAGCATCATCGAAGCGGCGATCGGGTAAGCGGTCTGAGGTAATCAAAGGAAAACGCCCGAATTATCGGCAAAAGAGGATCTTGAGGTAATCAAGGTAATCAAAGCCAAATTGCCGAAACCCAGTATTGGAGCGGGTTACAGCGAATGGGTCGAGGGTTCGAGTCCCCCCCTCGCTATGAGAAGAAAGGGTCGCAATCCTGTATCTGATACGGGGTTGCGATTTTTTTGATGAACAAGAACTCAGGTGCAGACAGGTGCAAATCAGAGTTTATCAGTCTTTCCAAGAGCGGTGACGCGGTCGTACATGCTGTCGTCGATCGCAGCTGCATAATTGCCGGTACAGTCGCTGGACCATCCCATCACGCGCATGAGCTCATAATGGTTATTGCT
>JAIKWO010000085.1 GCA_024684675.1 Lachnospiraceae bacterium | reverse complement strand
GTGGATGATCTCTACCGCCCGTACAGACCGAAGCGCAAGACACGTGCGAGCGTTGCAAAGGAGAAGGGACTCGAGCCTCTGGCTGAGCTGATCCGTAAGGAAAAAGCCGATGCGCCGGTTGAAGAGATCGCTGCAGACTATGTAGATGAAGAAAAGGGCGTTGCTACGCCGGAAGAAGCGATCGCAGGCGCGCTCGATATCATTGCGGAAGCAATATCCGATGAGGCTTCCTACCGTGAGTATATCCGAAAGACCACGATGGAAGAGGGACTCCTTACAAGTACGGCGAAGGACGAGAATGCTCAGAGCGTATACGAGATGTACTATGCTTATTCGGAACCGGTGAAAAAAGCTGCCGGCCACAGGATTCTGGCGCTGAACCGTGGGGAGACGGAGAAGGTGTTGACGGTCAAGGTGGAGGCGCCGACAGAGAAGATCCTTCGCTTCCTGGAAAAGAAAGTGATCAAAAAAGACAATCCGCATACGACGCCACCTTTAAAAGAAGCGCTTGCGGATGCCTATACGCGTTTAATAGCACCTGCTATCGAAAGAGAAGTGCGCAACGCTCTGACGGAAAAAGCGGAGGACGGTGCGATCAATGTGTTCGGTAAGAACTTAGAGCAGCTCCTTCTGCAGCCGCCGATCGCAGGAAAGACTGTGCTTGGATGGGATCCTGCATTCCGCACGGGCTGCAAGCTGGCGATCGTCGATCCGACCGGAAAAGTGCTTGATACTAAGGTAATCTATCCCACAGCGCCGCAGAATAAAGTTGCGGAATCCAAGACGATCCTAAAGCAGCTTATCAAGAAATATAATGTGGATTTAATATCGGTTGGTAACGGAACTGCATCAAGAGAATCTGAGCAGGTAATTGTGGATCTTTTGAAGGAACTCAACCGTCCCGTGCAGTATGTGATCGTCAATGAGGCGGGTGCGTCCGTATACTCTGCCAGCAAACTGGCATCGGAGGAGTTCCCGCAGTTTGATGTGGGGCAGAGAAGCGCGGCTTCGATCGCAAGAAGGCTGCAGGACCCGCTTGCGGAGCTTGTCAAGATCGATCCCAAATCGATCGGCGTCGGTCAGTATCAGCATGATATGAACCAGAAGAAACTGTCGGAAGCGCTCTCGGGCGTTGTCGAGACATGCGTAAACCGTGTCGGTGTTGACTTAAATACGGCGTCGGCGTCGCTTCTGGAATACATTTCCGGTATCACGAAGGTGATCGCCAAGAATATCGTTGATTACCGTGAGACGAATGGTCGCTTTACGGACAGAAAGCAGCTTTTGAAGGTTGCCAAGCTTGGCGCGAAAGCCTATGAGCAGTGCGCCGGATTCATGCGGATCATCGGTGGAAAGGAACCGCTAGATGCTACGAGCGTGCATCCGGAGTCGTACGAAGCGGCAAGGAAGCTCATGGAGAAGCTTGGCGTGACGGCAGAAGACTTAAAGAATGCCGGAAACGCTTCGCATGTATACCGCGTAAAAGACGCAAAAAAGATGGCAGAGGAGCTTGGAATCGGCGAATTGACGCTAACAGACATCATTAAAGAACTCGAGAAGCCCGCGCGTGATCCCAGAGAAGATATGCCGACACCGATCCTTCGGAGCGATGTCATGGATATGAAGGACTTAAAACCCGGCATGATCCTCAAGGGAACCGTTCGTAATGTTGTCGACTTCGGTGTTTTTGTGGATATCGGTGTTCATCAGGACGGACTTGTCCATATCTCACGTATCACGGACCGGTATATCAAGCATCCGCTGGAGGCTGTCAGTGTCGGTGATATCGTTGATGTTCAGGTGCTTTCCGTAGATGAGCAAAAGAAACGAATTTCCTTGACCATGCGTATCGGTAAGGAATAAAATAATTGTATGGAAATCAAATTTGATGTGAAGATGACGCCGAACGTTCTGTACGGCTTTTTACTGCATCACACCTACAACAGTTTCTCGGGGATCCTTGGGACGGCTGTAGGTGCGTTTTTGCTATTTGCATACTTTAAAAGCGGCTATCTGCTTTATCTCGTGGGCGGGATCGTACTGCTCCTTTATATGCCGGTTGTGCTTCGGATCAAGGCCGGTAAGCAGGTACTTCTAACGCCTGCGTTCAAGAAACCGCTATCCTACTGCCTTTCGGATGACGGCGTGCAGGTATCGCAGGATGAGGTGACCGAGACGCTGCCCTGGAATGGTTTTATCCGGGCGGAATCGACATCCGGCGCGCTTTTGTTATATTCAACCAAGGTAAATGCCTGCATTTTTCCCAGAAGGGCTCTTGGTGATAAGGCACCGCAGGTGATCGCGATGATCTCTTCGCATATGGAACCGAAGAAGGTGAAGATCAGATGGTAGTTGAGACATTTTCTCCGGAGGAGACATTTGCGCTGGGTGAGAAGATCGGCAGAGAGGCAGTGGCAGGCAGCATTTACACACTTTCCGGCGATCTGGGTGTCGGCAAGACGGTCTTTACGCAGGGCGTTGCGAAGGGGCTTGGCATTGATGAGCCGGTTTCGAGTCCGACCTTTACGATCGTGCAGATCTACGAAGAGGGACGCCTGCCGTTCTATCATTTTGATGTCTATCGCATCGGCGATGTGAGCGAGATGGATGAGATCGGTTACGAGGACTGTTTCTACGGGCAGGGTGTGTGCATGATCGAATGGGCAGAGCTGGTGGAGGAGATCCTGCCGGAGCATTGCACGAGGATCCTGATCGAGAAGGATGTTGCAAAGGGCTTTGATTACCGCAGAATTACGATTGAACAGGCATAGAACATGAAGATTTTGAGTATAGACAGTTCGGGACTTGTGGCTTCGGTCGCAGTTATCGACGATGACATATTGATCGCGGAATATACGATCTGCTATAAGAAGACGCATTCCCAGACCCTTGTCCCGATGATGGACGAGATTCGCAGGATGACGGATTTGGATCTCGATTCGATCGATGCGATCGCGGTTGCAAAGGGACCCGGTTCATTTACCGGTCTGCGAATCGGCAGTGCCACGGTGAAGGGGCTTGGCCTTGCGCTTGATAAGCCGATCATCCCGGTACCAACCGTGGACGGACTCGCATATCGATGCTACGGTACGGACAAGCTTGTCTGCCCGCTCATGGATGCAAGGCGCAGCCAGGTATACACAGGCATTTACGAGTTTTTGAAAAAAGAAGAGGGCGCCGGCTTGCTGTACAGCCTTCATGTGATCAAAGCGCAGTGCGCGGTTCCGATTGAGGAGATACTTAAGGTGCTGGGTGATATCGGGCGCGAAGTGATCTTCCTGGGCGATGGTGTTCCGGTCTTTCAAGAGAAGATTGCTGAGCTCTTAAAGGTTCCGTATTCGTTTGCACCTGCTCATATGCGTCTGCAAAGCGCGGCGGCGGTGGCGGTTCGCGCAAGAGAGCTGTATGAACAGGGTGTATTTGAGCCGGCAGCGGCGCATCAACCCGAATACCTGCGTCTGTCGCAGGCTGAACGCGAGAGATTGGAAGCGGGACAATGACAGAAGACGCAAAGATCGAAGTAAGACGCCTTACCGAGCAGGATGTGCCGGAAGTGGCGGCGAATGAAGCGCTGTGTTTTACGCAGCCCTGGGCTGCACACAATTTTCTCGAAGCACTGGAACGAAAGGATATTCTCTACGCCGTGGCGGAAGAGGAAGGGCATATTGTCGGACACGCCGGCGTTTATACGGTGCTTGGAGAAGGCGAGATCGTCAATGTGGCGGTTCATCCGGATTTTCGCTGCAGAGGCGTAGCATATCAGATGTTATCTTATCTCATGTCGATCGCACCGGAGATTGGAACGGAAGATTTTACGCTGGAAGTACGGGCCGGCAACAAAGCTGCCATTCGTCTGTATGAAAAGCTTGGTTTTGAGACAGAAGGGGTACGGCCGGGATTTTATGATTTTCCCAAAGAAGATGCCCTGATTATGTGGAAACGTAAGAGGTAGTACATGTTAGATATATGTTTGCTGGGGACGAGCGGTATGATGCCGCTGCCCTATCGCTGGCTGACCTCGCTGATGGTGCGGTACAACGGCATGAGTGTGCTGATCGATTGCGGTGAGGGGACCCAGATCGCGATGAAGGAGAAGGGGTGGAGCCCCAAGCCGATCGATGTGATCTGCTTTACGCATTTTCATGCGGATCATATCAGCGGATTGCCGGGCATGCTTCTGACGATGGGGAATGCGGATCGGACGGAGCCGCTCACGATGATCGGTCCGAAAGGTCTTACCAAAGTAGTCGCATCGCTTCGGATTATCGCACCGGAGCTTCCTTTTGAGATCATCTGTAAAGAGATTGAAGGAGCCGAGCAGGATTTTTCGTTCGGTGATCTGACGATCACGGCATTTAAAGTCAATCACAATGTACCGTGTTACGGCTATGTGATGACGCTCCCGCGAACAGGACGCTTTGATGTGGAGAGAGCGAACGCGGCGGGGATCGACAAGAAATACTGGAATCGCCTGCAAAAAGGAGAGACGATCGAAGACGGCGGGCGGATCCTGACACCCGATATGGTGCTTGGACCTGACAGAAAAGGCTTAAAGGCGGCATACGTGACAGATACGAGGCCGACAGACAGCATTGCAGCGCATGTCGCGGATGCGGATCTTTTCATCTGCGAAGGCATGTACGGCGAGCCGGAAAAGGCCGAAAAGGCTAAAGAACACAAGCACATGACATTCTACGAGGCGGCGGAGCTTGCCAGAAAGGCAAGTGTAAAAAGCCTCTGGCTGACGCATTTCAGCCCGTCACTTGCCAAGCCGCAGGAATATATGCCGGCGGTTCGGAAGATTTTTCCTGAAGCGAAAGCGGGCAAGGACGGAATGACGATCACACTGGTTTTTGACGAGAACGAATAGACAGGCATCAATTGAAGGGAGGGGGTGAGCGCATGAGAAGATTCAAAGGTACAAGAGGCACGATCGTGTTGCTTGTTCTGATCATGATGCTCATGGGCTATTATTTCTACCTCTCCAACCGAATAGGCGGTACCAAGGAAGATACGACGGTTGAGGCGACCAAGGTGCAGTCCGTTCTTTTAAATGATTTTAATCGCAATTATCCGCCTACACCCAAAGAGGTGGTCAAGAGTTACAGCGAGATCACCGAAGTACTGTACAATGAGCAGTACAGCGACGAAGAGTTTAAGAAACTTGCCGACCATATCATGGAGCTCTATGATGCGGAGCTGGCGGCACATCAGAATATGCAGGATTATTACACGAACCTCCGTAATGAGATCGGTTCCTACAAAGAGGACGGTGTTGTGATCTCCAGCTATAAGACATCCAACAGTATGGATGTGCAGTATTTCAAGAAGGACGGTTATGAGTGCGCGAGCCTCTATTGCCGCTATACCCTTCGAAGAGAGACGCAGTTGCAGGCAACGGAAGAGATCTTTATCCTGCGTAAAGACGAGAAGGGCCATTGGAAGATATTCGGATGGGACATCACGTCGTAGTGATAAGGAGTTTGGAATGAGTGAAGATGTAACGATATTGGCGATCGAAAGTTCCTGTGACGAGACGGCCGCCGCGGTTGTCAGGAACGGTCGCGAGGTGCTTTCGAACGTGATCTTTTCGCAGATCGACCTGCATACGCTCTACGGCGGGGTCGTTCCCGAGATTGCATCGCGTAAGCATATCGAAAAGATCAATCAGGTGATCGAAGAAGCCTTGAAAAAGGCGGATCGGAAACTGACGGATATGGATGCCATTGCAGTCACCTACGGGCCGGGGCTTGTAGGTGCTTTGCTTGTGGGTGTATCGGCAGCGAAGGCGATCAGTTTCGCGTCCGGGATCCCACTGATCGGCGTGCATCACATTGAGGGTCATATCAGCGCAAATTATATCGAGAATAAAGATCTGGAACCACCTTTTATCTGTCTGGTCATCTCGGGCGGTCATACGCATCTTGTTGTCGTGAAGGATTACGGGCAGTACGAGGTGCTGGGGCGTACGAGAGATGATGCGGCCGGAGAAGCTTTTGACAAAGTAGCACGTGCGATCGGTCTCGGCTATCCGGGCGGACCCAAGATCGATAAGGTATCCAAGGAAGGAAACCCTGAGGCGATCCACTTTCCGCGCGCAAAAGTTGCGGAGAATGAATATGACTTTAGTTTCAGCGGCTTAAAGAGCGCTGTTTTGAATTACCTGAATGCTGCCAATATGAAGGGTGAGGAGATCGTTGTGCCCGATGTGGCGGCGTCCTTCCAAAAGTCAGTCGTTGACGTGCTTGTGGAGCATGCATTGGATGCGGTCGAGAAGTACGGTCTTAAGAAGTTTGCGATCGCGGGCGGCGTGGCATCCAACTCCACACTTCGCGCGACATTTGAGAAAGCCTGCAGGGAGCGTGACATCGCGTTTTATCATCCTTCACCGATCCTTTGCACGGACAATGCGGCGATGATCGGCGCAGCAGGATATTATGAGTATATTACGGGGGCGAGAAGCGGGCTTGATTTGAATGCGGTTCCGAATCTCAAACTTGGCGAGCGATAAGAGGACATTGCATGAGAGAAAAGGTGGCGGCGATCGTTCTGGCAGCAGGCCGGGGCAGCCGCATGAACAGCGATATTCATAAACAGTATCTGGACCTTGGCGGGAAGCCGGTCCTCTTTTATTCTCTGGATACATTTGAGAGAAGCTTTGTCAGCGAGATCGTGCTGGTGACGGGCGAGGATGAGATCGACTATTGCAGGAAAGAGATCGTGGAGAAGTTCGGTTTTTCTAAGGTAAAAAAGATCGTTGTCGGCGGCAGAGAGCGGTATCACTCGGTATGGAACGGTCTTCGCGCAATCGATCACTGCGATGTCGTCATGATCCATGACGGCGCGAGGCCGTTTGTGGATGAAGCGATTCTGGATCGGTGCCTTACCGACGTTCGGGCGCACAAAGCGTGCGTGGTCGGCATGCCGGTCAAGGATACGATCAAACTTGCGGATGAAGCGGGTTTTTCCAAGGAGACGTTGCCGCGCCATCTGCTTTGGATGATCCAGACGCCGCAGGTCTTTGCTTATGACTTGGTACTGAAAGCATTCCGTACATTTATGGATAACGAAAAAGAGCTCCTGGAACAAGGCATTCAGATCACCGATGATGCCATGGTCGTGGAGCGCTTTACAAACACTTCCGTGAAGCTTACGGAAGGTTCTTATGAAAATATCAAGATCACTACGCCGGAGGATCTGCCGCACGCGGAGATGCTCTTAAAGCGAGGCTGAAAAGATCTGACTAATTAAATCTGCATTTAATCCTGCGGACCATTCATGCGGTAGCCGACGCCGAGCTCATTGACGATGTAGCTGTTCTGACCGGGCTGCAGCCCCAGTTTCTTACGAATGTTGGCCATATTGACCTGAAGCTTTTTGGTGCTGCCGTAGTCGGGCGTGCCCCAGACCGCTTTGATGATGGACGAATAGGTCAGCGTCTTTCCGCAGTGTTCTGAAAGGAGTGCGACGATGTTGTACTCCGTCTGCGTGAGCTTTATTTCTTCCCCTTTTAAGAAAATACGCCTTGCACCGTAATCAATAGACAGTTCACCTGTTGTGAAGGTTCCGTCCGGGCAATCATCCAAAACGTGACGTGTATTGCGGATCGCTGAACGGATGCGTGCGACAAGCTCTGCCGAGCCGAACGGTTTTGTAACATAATCGTTGGCGCCAAGGTCGAGCGCCATGACTTTTTCATGTTCGTCCGAACGTGCAGAAAGGATGATGACAGGTGTTAATGATTCCTTGCGGACTTCCTTTAACAGCTTGATCCCATCGTCATCGGGAAGGCCGAGATCCAGAATGACCAGATCCGGCACGTAAGAAGTGAACATGAGTCTGCCCTGCTCGCAGGTATCCGCTTCGATCGCCTGGTAGCCGTTGGCTTCAACAAGGGCGCAAAGAAGCGTCCGGATATTTTCTTCGTCCTCCACGATCAGGATCTTGTATTTGTTATTCATGATCGGAATCCTCCAGATTCAGTGTAAAGGAAAAAGTAGCGCCGCCGTCTTTGTTATTGACGGCCTGTATATTCCCGCCGTGCGCACGGATGACGGTTGCGCATACGGAAAGGCCGATGCCGGCGGTGTTTTCTTTCTTGTCACCGGAAAAGCTTTCAACGCCGAAGCCGTCTTCGAAGAGTTTTAAGATCTTGGGCTGATCAATGCCGCAGCCGTTGTCGATGACTTCGAAAAGCGCCCTGCTTTCGGTGACGGATACGCGAAGGGACAGTCTTGTCATCCCCTTGGCGTGGCGCACGGCGTTCTCCAAAAGGTTAATGAGAACCTGCTGGATCAGGAGCGGATCCATCGGGACAAGAACCATCTCATCGGGAAGAGCGAGTGTCACCTCCTGCCCCGGATAGTGCTTGTGAAAAGCGATGAGAACCGAATCGATCAACTCTTCCAGCACGATCGGCGTCTTGTACAGATGCACATCTCCGTCCCCGAGTCTTGTGACAGAGAGCAGGTTTTCGACCATGCGCATCAGCCACTCTGCATCGGCACGGATACCGTGGATCATCTTGAGCTTTTGCGCTTCTGTCAGGATCTCGTGGTTTTCGATGAGTGCGGAGCTCGAGCCGTAGATCGTTGTGAGCGGCGTCCGCAGATCATGTGATACGGCGCGCAGAAGATTGGCGCGCATGCGCTCTTTTTCCGTCTCGGCACGAAACAGTTCCTGATGCTTGATCTTTCGTGTCAGCGCACAGGTACAGATTGTGACGGTTAACATAATACAGCCCGAAACAAGATTGTCTTCGAAGGAAAAGTTTAAGGCAAAAAGCGGAAACGTGAAGGCATAATTAACCGCCATTACACTGAAAAGCGCAGAAAAAATGCCATAATAGAAGCCTTCCGTCAATAAGGAGATGAGGAAGACTGCGAGTACAAATATGGTGGGAATGAGATCCATCGTATGGAAGACATTGCGGATGCCGAGGCTGACTGCCAGGCACACGCCGAGGATCCCGCCCGTAACGATCGTATCCTGCAGGATTGTCCATTTTTTGTTCATGCTCTGATTATAGCATAACAGTCCGTCATCTGATATAATAAAACTGTATCGGTACGACTATAAGATCGGTATGTCGGAGGTTGACCTGTATGGCACATGTGGCACTTATTGAAGCCGAGATCCAAGAATACATGAACGCTTATATGGCATGCACTGATGTGGCTTCTGCGCCCTTGCAGGCACTTTTTGACAAAATCTGTTCGAAGTTGCGTCTGACGGAAGTGAGTCTTCTTGTCAAAATGATCTCCCGTTACGAATTCCGCTACGAGGCCATTTCCGTATCGGGCAAGGAGCATAACCAGCGCGGGACGCTCATGATGGACCCGACCGTGCATGAACTGCAAAGCCGGGAGAACCCGGACGGAAACAATGTATATGAGATCGACGGTGCGTCCGACGGGGTTTTCGCAGAAGGCTTTAAGCGGATCTGCGCCGCGCAGACAATCGGCGGTGCCATTCAGTGGATTGTGTCCTTCGAAAAGAGAGAAGATGATTTCTTTTCGGATATGGATCGGGAAGCGCTTCGCATGCTTGCGGATGCGATCAAGGGCTATGCTGCCTGGAAGCGCCTCGAGATCGTGACAGCAGGCGCAAGCATTTTACGTTTTACCGACAAGAAAACGGAAGCACAGGATATCAACAGGCAGCTTTATGAAGATTCTCTTACAAAGGTCATGAACCGTAAGTTTTTAGATGAGCAGCTTTCCCGTACGATCTGCGAAGGTCTTGTCATGGCAGATATGGATCACTTCAAGAAGATCAATGACCGAGCCGGCCACCAGGCAGGCGATGCGGTTCTGGCCAAAGTCGGCGATGTGCTTAAGAGTTCGGTCAGGAACACGGATTCTGTTGTGCGCTACGGCGGCGACGAGTTTTTGATCTCATTCAGAGAGATCTCTTCCGATGATTTCAAGCAGAAGGTCGAGGAGATGAAAACGGCTGTGCGCGCGATCACCCTTCCGGATTATCCGAAGCTTTCGATCAGCATGAGTTTCGGCGCTGTTTACGGCAAAGCACCTGTTTCCAGCATGATCGCGGAAGCGGATAAGGCACTGTATCAGTCCAAGAAAACCAGAAATATTGCGACATTCCTGTTCTTCAGAAAGTCGTGACAGAATTATCAGGAGAGTAACGAGAATGCTTCGGAGACGGAGCATTCTTTTTTGTGTAAATTTTTTTCAGAATAAGAAGCACAATCAATCAGAAATATAGCAAAAACGCTTCATAAAAAACACGCACTATGATATAATTAGCTACAAGTGTCTGTACAATTTTAAAAAGAGAATTAAATAGATAGAAAAAGATGACGAAAGCTTTCACAGACCTCAAAGAAAGGATCAAATTGTGAAAAAGAAGATAGAAAATGTTGCCATTAAAAAGAATGTTGCCATCACGGTTTTGGTTGCTGTTTTTATCGTCGGAATCATCCTGACATTCTATAACATGCTGTATGATGCAAACCGTGAGATCCTGATCCGAAACGGTGAGAAGACCGCAAATGACATTGATGATGCGTTTGCGGATTACCTGTCGACCAGCATGGATGCAATCAAACTGACTTCCTATACAGTCGAGGGCATGCTGGCGCAGAATAAATCCAACAAGGAGATTCTGGATTATCTGATCGGACAGTCGCTTGCGATTAAGCATACGGTCTTTGAGAATACATCGGGGCTGTACGGATATATTCGCGGAGAATTCCTGGACGGTATGATGTGGAATCCGCCGTCCGGCTTTGTGGCGACGGATCGCCCGTGGTATAAGAAAGCCATCGAAAAAGAAGGCGAAGTTGCAATGATTGAACCGTATCTGGATGCGCAGACGGGGACCACTTTGATGGCGATCTCCAAAGCGCTTCGTGACGGGAAGAACGTTGTCTCTATGGATATTAAGCTCGATGTAATCCAGAAGATTACGGAAGAGTCTGTTTCTGCGGAAAAATCCGATCTGCAGTTTATCATCAGCAAATCGGGTTATGTGGTTGCGCATTCCGACCGCAGCGAGATTGGGAAAAACTACAGTGAAGACGGTTCCGGGATCGGCCACGGGATCTATGCCAAATTGGGTGATTTTGATGCGACGGATGAAGGGTATTTCGAGTATCGCCTCGGCGAGAAGACGTATATGGTTTACGTTGCGGACTTAAACGGTGATTTTATCTGCGTCTCCGTAAAAGATTCTTCGGCAGTTTTTGCACCGCTTCGTCTTATCTTCGGGATTACGGTGGCGGTTGTGATCGCGGTTCTGGCAGTCATCTATCTGATGCTTTTAAATTCCAACAAGAAGCAGTACGCGTTGGAACGCTTAAGCGACCGAGTATCCGCTACGGCCGATATCTATATCTCGATGTATGAAGCCAATCTTTTGGACAACACTTTTGTCGAGGTCTATAACAACAGAGAGACGATCAGAGAACTGGTCGGTGAAGAGAGAGCGGATGCGGCAGGGTGCCTTAGAAGGATCTACAGCGAATGTACCGACCCTTCATCCAGAGAACAGATGCTGGCCTTTGTGGATCTCTCTACACTGAATGAACGGCTTCAGGATACGCAGACTGTTACCAATGAGTTCCTTTCCTTTGAAAACAAGTGGCGCAGAGCTCGTTTTATCGTCTCTGCGAGAGATGCTTCCGGTACAATCGAGCGCGTCCTGTATCTGGTCGAGGATATTGACGAAGAGAAGCGCGCGCGCGATACGTCGCTCGAAGAGATCAGGAAGATGAACGATCAGATATCATCCGTATCGCATATTTATTTTTCCATGCATGAAGTGGATCTGACGACTGATATCATCTATAACATCCGCACCCGTGTCGGGCTTGATGAATTGGTTCCGCCGGCTATGGTTGAGCATGCGCAGCAGGTCGCTTTTGAAGTGATCGAGCGAACGACGAATATGATCTCGAGATCGACGATGCATTCGTATGTCGATTTTTCTACAATCGATGAAAGGTGCAAGGAGACGGATGTACTGACGGAGGAATTCCTGAATTGCGACAACGAGTGGTGCAGAGCAAGACTCGTTGTATCGAAACGTGACGAGAACGGACATGTTGAGCATCTGCTCTGGTTGATCGAGAGTATCGACGAAGAGAAGCGCAAAAGAGATGCGCTGACAGAGACCGCACAGATGCTGAATGCGCGGATCATGTCGATCGCCAATATGTATATGTACGTATATGAGGTCGATCTGAAAGCCGATCAGTTTACACCGATCAAAACAGATAATCGATTTGTCGATCATGTGGTCGGGGAAGCCGCTCCCAATGCACGTGAGAGCGTACGTCAGGTCATGACGGCCTTTGTGAGTGACAGGAACAGGGATGATGTGATCCGTTTCATTGACCTTTCGACACTGGCAAGGCGTCTTGGCAGGTCCGACACGGTAGCGATCGAGTTCCAAAATAAAGAGGGAGCATGGAGGCGTGCGCGTTTCCTGGCTTCCAGACGCGATGTAAACGGAAACCTGACGCATGTGATGTGGCTCATGGAGAATATCGACAATGAGAAGCAGGAACGTGATCAGCTGGTCGATATGTCCGAACGTGCGATCGCGGCAAGCGAGGCGAAGTCATCGTTTCTTGCGAATGTGTCGCGCGAACTTCGGATGCCGCTTGATGATGCACTCGATACGAATGAAAAGATCTATGAAGCCACAGAAGGTGAGATTCGTACCTATGCGGAAAAGATCAGATCCGCAGGTGCGGTGCTGCAGCGTCTTGTCAGCGCGATCCTTGACTATTCGAAGCTGGAAGCGGGCGAAATGAAGATCACGCCGACTTTCTATGAGCTTCCCGGTATGATCCGTGATCTTGAAGAAATGATCAAAGGCAAGATCGAACAGAAAGCACTAACGTTCGAATCTGATATCGGCAAAGGACTCCCGCGCATGCTGCACGGCGATGAAGCACATATTAAGCAGGTGATCACGAATCTTCTGATCAACGCGG
>JAIKWO010000078.1 GCA_024684675.1 Lachnospiraceae bacterium | reverse complement strand
CGCCCAGGAATACATGCGGATCTGTACGGCATATTCCATCGTACAGGGAATCGCAACAAAGAATAGCTGAAACAGGATCGCTTCCTTCAGTCCGAAAAGTGACTTCACCGCATAAGCGCCGGGTCCGATCACCAGGATCATCGGCAGGATCGAGATCAGCTTCAGGCTCACAAGCCCGCTTCCAAAGACCAATATCCACACTTTTGCGATCAAATAGTAAAGCGGGGGATGCACATCGATCGCCGTACCCTTCACAATCCCCGCAAAGTCTCGCTTCAATAGTTCAATTGTAAATGCTTCATATGTCCAAATATTTCGGTTAAAACAAAGAGACAGATATAGGAGGAATACGATGCCCGCGATCAGAGCCGGTGCAAACGCTTCCGCCTTTTTACCATACTTACCGTTCATTCGTCTTATTCGCCTGCGCCCCGATCACATCACGGATCACGTACTGCGGTGTGCTGTTTAAGCATACATAAATACGTCCCACATATTCCCCGATAAAGCCGAGGATCAGAATGATAAAGCCGCCAAGGAAGGTGACAGCTGCCATCAGCGCACTAAAGCCAAGCGGCACATCGGGTACCAGGAATTTCTTGATGACCGTATAGATCCCATAGAGAAAACCTGCTGCCGCACAGAAACCGCCGATCATCGTTGCAAATCGGATTGGACTCATTGAAGAAGCGGTCAGCCCGTTGAACCAAAGCTTCATGAGCGTCCTAAACGTATAACCGGATGTGCCGACCGCACGCTCTCTGTGGTGCACATCCACGTTGCTGATATTCTTGGTCGCACGGAGCACGAGTGCGATCACGTACGGATAGCAATTATCGTAGCGAACCACATCGTCAATGATAAAACGCTTTGCGCCAAAATAGCTCGAGATAAAGAGTTCCTTCGGCTTACCAAGCACCATTGTTGTCATCGCGCTGTTCACCTTACTGCCGAAATTTCGGAAAAGCGAATGCTTCTTTCTCTGATAACGCGCATAGACAACATCTCTGCCCGCATCCAACTCTGCGATCAGCTTGCCTGCTTCTTCCGCCGGCGTCTGCCCATCGTCGTCAAGGCAGATCACATAATCACCCGTCACATGACGGAAGCCCGCCATCAAAGCCGCATGCTGACCGAAGTTCTTGGCAAGGCCGATGCCGGTGATATTCTCATGTTTTTTACAAAGATCCCTGATCGCAGCCATGGTGTTATCGGGCGATCCGTCATTTACCAGAATGATCTCATATGCATAGCCGGGAAGTCCCTCCATCGCGTGGTTGATCTCATCCACCACACCCGCAATGGTAAGCTCCGAGCGATAGCACGGAATCACATAACTGATCTTGGTCATATTATCTTTCTTTCCTCCGGGCGAGCCATTTGGGGCGTCGCCTCATTTTCTGATTTATTCTTCTATGATCTGATAGATCGTAAAGTCTGATACTTCCTTTACCGCATCAATCCGCACATGCTTTCCGGTCTCTGCAAAAAAATCGCGGATAAAAGCGGGATCACGTTCCGGCTTCGTATGGTCGGAAACGAAATACGCCTTTCCGGACAAAAGCCCCTCCGCCGCAGTTGAAAAACCAAAGCGGGCTCTTTTTTCTGCTGATGCAGGACTCTTTACGAACCAGCCGCCCATGCAGTCGTAGTTGTGATATGTATTCGGCTCATCCGTAAACATCTTCTCAGAGTATGCTACCGTTGAGTAAACATCAAGCAGATAAAAGTGTGCCTCATCCGCACGCATCGCATCCCGCAGGGTATCCCACTTTGCGTTACGTTCTTCGCGGCTTTTGTATTCCTGTACGGTCTTTGCCCCATTCAGCGCAAGACCGCATACTCCGATGAGGAGAAGGAGTCCTGCAAGCATGCGCCTGTTCGGACGCGTCATTCCGCTTAATAATTCAAAGTGAAGCAGAATGCCAAGAAGCAGGATCCATTCCGTCAGGTAAAACGGATGTGTGATCCGCTCCGGAATCCGCCCCATGTACAAAAGGAAGATCCATAGTACGCTTCGAAGCGCAAAGAGACCAAGTGTTAAAAGTGCCGCCTTTGCATCTTTTTTTCTTGCAGCCAGATGGTAGCAGAAAAGATATGTTGCAAGGAGCAGTGCATCCCACAAGATCTCTTCGCCGTGCACGAACCGGTACCCATATGTGTAACATGCAAGGTACAACTTCCGTCCGAATGAAAGCGGTTCATGCGCCTTCGCATACACAGCAACACTTTCCATAAAGTCCGCATCGATTGCATCGGATAGTTCAAAGTTATAGTTATCTAAAAGCCTGACCGTCGCAGGGCCTGCCCCAAGCCGGTCGTAGAGCTCTTTGTTCTCATCATAAGACGGAACGCCCGCATAGTCATAAACGGTCGTCCGCGCATCAAAAAAGCGTCTGAACGAAGACCATCCCGCGTCCGCATATGCCGCCGCATCAGCCGCAAAAAAAGCGCCGATCACAAGGATCACTGCCGCATAAATCAGAAGCGTCCTGCGCGTGATGCTCTCACGGTCCGAAAGGAAACGGATCGCTGCCGCCACGATCAGGAGCGGTACCAGAAACAGCATCATCTCGGAGCGGAGATTGCAGGATACAAGTGACAGCGCCCCTGCAGGAAGGTCTTTTTTCTCCAGAACGAGTACTGTCGCAGCCATCATGCAAAGACCTGTGACTGCCGTATACTGCACAAAGACCATCTCATAGATCCAAAGGCCGGCAAAACCAAGCGCCATGAGTACTCCAAAAAGGAGCCGCTTCTTTGCATACAAAATGCGCTTTAATCCTGCCCAGATCAGCACCGTTATTGATACAGCCGTCAGTGCGATCAAAAGGCACGCAAACCATGGGACAGCCGGCAGCATGCGATAGCAAAGCGCCAACAGCCACCCAAGCGGATAGAGCATTTGAGCATTGTGACCGTCAGGCGTGCCGGTGTACATACCGGATGCGATATCCCGAATGGTACTGTCATCATTCAGATCGTAAGTAAAGTCAAAGCAAAGGAATACCGCCGCAAGAAGCAGTACTGCGATCACTGCCGCAAGACTACAGGCAGTAGAAAGCTTTGATCTGATTTGTGACATAGGTTACTTCCTCCGATGTGAGTTTGTAATACATGGGAAGTCTTGCGAGGCGTTCACTCTCGCGTGTCGTAAACTTGTCTTCTCCGCTAAAGCGACCGAACTTCTGTCCTGCCGGCGCACTGTGGAGCGGGATATAGTGGAATACGGACCAGACGCCGTGCTCCTTCAGGTACGCGATGAGTTCGGTACGCTCCTCGAGGTCTTTGGCCTTGATGTAAAACATGTGTGCATTGTGCACACAGCCGTCGGGAACTGTCGGAAGTTCGATAAGACCTGCATCACGAACAGGTTTTAATTCTTCGTAGTACTGATTCCAAAGTGCGAGACGGTGGTTATTGATCTCCTCTGCCATCTCCAGCTGCGCCCACAGGTATGCCGCGTTCATCTCACTCGGCAGATAGGAAGAGCCGAAGTTCACCCAGGTGTACTTGTCGATCTGACCACGGAAGAACTTGCTTCTGTTCGTACCCTTCTCGCGAATGATCTCCGCATCCTCCACGTACTTCGGATCACGCATCAGAAGTGCGCCGCCCTCGCCCATGCTATAGTTCTTGGTCTCGTGGAAGCTGTATGCGCCGAAATCGCCAATCGCACCGAGTGCTTTGCCTTTATACGAAGACATCACGCCCTGCGCGGCATCTTCGATCACAAGCAGGTTGTGGCGCTTTGCGATGTCCATGATCGTGTCCATCTCGCAGGCAACGCCGGCATAATGAACAGGCACGATCGCTTTGGTCTTGTCCGTGATCGCAGCCTCGATCAGCTTTTCATCGATGTTCATGGTATCCGGACGAATGTCAACGAATACGGGTGTCGCACCGCGAAGCACGAAAGCATCCGCAGTGGATACGAATGTAAAGGAAGGCATAATGACTTCATCACCGGGCTGAATATCCGCAAGAAGCGCGGCAAGTTCCGTCGCATGCGTGCAGGATGTGGTCAGAAGCGCTTTGTTGCAGCCTGTTTTCTTCTCAATCCATGCATTGCATTTCTTGGTGAATTCGCCGTCGCCGCAGATCTTGTTGTTCTCTACGGCTTTGCCGATATATTCAAGTTCTTTGCCTGTAAAAGGTGGTACGTTAAATGGGATCATCGGGTCGTCCTTTCATATGCTGTGAATTCCGCATTTTCAAATACTTTTGTATAATTATGCCGCCCGGTAAATGCAAGCAGCAGTTCTTTCTTGTTGTCTTTCGGCTCATAGGCCGTGCCGATCATTACGATCGGATAGCTTTCCGCATCATCAGGCGAAGCTGCGATCTTCTCTTCCACACGCCCGAAATCGCGCTCCCACAGCCCCATGTTGTAGGAATCGAGGTTCGAGTACGTCGTCGTCGTCGCGGACGGCATCTCCAGTACATAGGAAAGTCCCGGAATGTCGCCGTATAGGATCACCTCGCGTCCCTTCCAATCATGTTCGGATGCATACGTACAGATCTCGGAGAGATTCTTTGCATGCGCCGCATCCGTATGCATGCCATTAAGTATAACACTCCCCGTCACATTTGTATCTCTTTTTATTCCCTGCGTGCCATCCCGGAAGACATATGTCGCCCCAAAGAGTATGCTCTGCACAGAGAAAACGAGCAGGCAAAGGATCGCGGTCGTCCGAATGGGAATACTCTTCGAAAGGTGCCGTCTCCAAATCTCAAATGCAAACGGCGCGATCAAAAACAGGTTGTTGTACACAGGATGTGCATGGTTGTTGCTGCCAAGCGGCAGGATCAGGATCGTCAGGAGCACGAGCGCTGCAAGCAGCTTGTCCTGATCACTCTCCTTTTTCCGAATAATCACCAAAAGGCATCCTATGATCGCCATCACAGCAAAAAAGCCGGCCCATTTAAAATATGCAAAAAATTCGTTGTAATCAAGACCAAACATCCCGCGCCCATATGTAAAGCGCGTCAGAACGGCAAAACCTGCGATGTAGCAAATGATGGCAAGTGTATTCCATGTCTTCTTCCTGCTCTCAGAAGAAGTAAGCCTTGGCAGGAACACTTTCCAAAACGCAGCACCGAGCCCTGCATAGGCAATGTACAGGACACCCCACTTAAGTCCCTCATAATAGTCTTTCCAGGCATCCAACAGCATATCGGAGATGCCGTATCCGCCCGCGCCGCTCGTTCCCATGGTGGTGAGCGTGGAAAGCATCTCCCCATAGTTTTCAAAACGGTAGATCGCATAAACCGCCGCGGCGAACAAAAGAAGCCCAAACAGATACCCCGCAATGCAGTAAAGCGTATCACGCACCACTTTCTTTACCGACACATTTTTCAGAAACGCGTAATACCAAAGGGCGACGATCAACGCCATGTGCGTCAGGTTGGAAAAACGAACACCAACGCCAAGCCCCAGGATTACACCGGCCGACAGAAGCAGGCCTTTGCTATGCGCCGGGATCCCTCGAAACAACAGGATCGTTCCGAGAAGCAGCACCAGATAGGTCAGGTAGTTGTACAAAATGATGTGCGGACACCAACAAAGACTGATTGCCAGCACTTCACCGATTGTAAGAAGAACGGGATGAACCTTACCTTTTAAAAAAAAGTATGATGTCACCGCGATCAGGCTCACAACAAGCGAACAGTACACATTCATGCCAAGCCATGTATCACCATAGGGCAGGCGAGTGAACAGGTTCCCTACAATGTTGGCGATGTATGTAACATAAACCCACACCGCGCCGGGAAGCTTGCCGAACCATGAAAAGCAGGCAAGGCTGTACCCTGTATCGCTAATATCGATGCCTTCCGCCACATGGCGGAGCGGCAGCAAAAGCAGCACAAGGGGGATCAGTATATTTTCTGTTATGGTATAAACCGTTTTCTTCATGTATTCATCACTCTAATGCGTGATCTTAAGCGATTCAAAAAGCTTGCGACGCACATAGTCGATCAGTGCGCAGATCAGATAGATTACGACCGCCGTTCCAAGAAGGTGCACCGCAAACAGCGGGGTGTGCGCCATTTTCTCTACGCCGAACCACTGCGGCCAGAGATACCGAAGCGTCGTATGCTCATGGATCAGATACACGCCGAACGAGCCTGCCGACAGGAAACAGATCCCCTGTCCGATCTTTTCGTCCGAAAGCTCCAGGTTCTCAAACACCAGAAACAAAAGGACGGAGGCCGCAAGGCACAATGCGCTGTTGTAGTGATATTGTCTTGTAATAAAGTCACCAAGCTTGCCGGTCAGCGTATGCACGCCGCTGACAAACCACATGCTGATAAATATCGCGGCCGAAACAAGCAGATACAGGATGAAACAGATCGCTCTGTATCGAAGCGGACGCATCGCTTCGTTCCGTTCCCTGACGCGGCCATAGGAGATCGCAAGACCATGGATCCTGATATAGACACCCAGAAGGTACAAAAACAGGAACCAAATCACATCGTAACCGCCGCGGTCTGTCGGAAGCTTCACAGGCAGAACGGTCGGTGCAAGTGACAGGATCAGAAACAGAAACAAAAGTCCCCTTTGATATGTCTCCTTTGCAAGTTTTTTCAATGTTTCGTTCATGAGCGGTGCAAACAGGATCATCAGAATATACGCGGTCACGAACCAGTAATGCTCTTCCGTGATCGGAAGTAAACATGTCAGCATGTGGTAGAGATCGCTCTCCTTTGCCGTAAGCGCCCCCGCTCCGTACATCAGTGCGAAGATCCCCGCACTGTAAAAAAATGTCTGCGCCCAGACTTTGACGGCCCTTCGCGGCTTATAATCCGCATCTGCAAGGAAGTATGCGCTGATCAGCACATACACGTTGACGGAAGAAACGCAAA
Organism: Lachnospiraceae bacterium; assembly: GCA_024684675.1. Taxonomy (GTDB): domain Bacteria; phylum Bacillota; class Clostridia; order Lachnospirales; family Lachnospiraceae; genus VSOB01. The sequence goes on along the minus strand of JAIKWO010000078.1, from coordinate 1,952 downwards.
GCGCCTCAATCCCCCACGCAAGGAAATCGACCGGCGTAGCCGGACCTTTTGCGGCATCACAAAGAACGCCGCCCTTATCAAGATAATGCAGCGAAATGATCATCAGCATCGCAATGATCCGTAAAAGCTCAAAATTTGCTTTTCGCTCTTTCATGATTTCTACTCCAAAAACGCGGCAAGCTCGCGGGCAAGGCGCACTGCACCTTTTCCGTCCGTCACAGTCTTCATGCCCTCACGGATCGCATCGCGCTTTGCGGAATCCTGTTCAAGCTCGTGGATCAGATCCGTCAGGTGTCTGATCGCCTTCGGATCAACGGATTCTCCGTCCGATGCGACCGCGCCGGCTTCCCCCTTTCGAAGGACCACATCGCCCGCCGACGGGATCCCAGCATGTGCCGCAAGCCACTCGGCCGACTGCCACTGGTTCTTTGCAAATGTATAGACAAGGCACGGCAGCTCGACGGCGCACAGTTCATAGACCGTACCGCCCGCGGCCGTAACCGCCAGGTCATAATCTTTGATAAAATCCCAAAACGCATCCGTCCAGGTATGCAGGATCAGCCGATCGTCTTCTCCGGTCAGCTTCTCAAGTACCGGAAGGCTTTTGGAGAATCGTCCGCAGAGGAAATGATAACGGACACCACCTGCTGTGTTTGCGTTTCGGTCTGTCTGTTGTTTTGACGATCCTCCCACGAGATGCTCTTCATGAAGTGTCTCCGCGATCGAAGCCGCGACCGCAAGGGGATCGCTCCCGCCCGTTAAGATCAGTACGTCGCGCACGCCCTCGGCTCTGCGGCTCTTAATGCCCGCCGCATATTCGGATCGAAGCGGCAGAAACTGCGCTCCCGTAAGGAACTTTGGAAGCGGCATGCCCACCTCTTTATATCGTGAAGTATAGTCAACTTCCGCGCCGTAGCACTGGAAATTGATGAGCGCATCAACAGGAAAAGCCTGCTCGCCAAAGTCATCGATCAGTGCGAGCCTACACAATCCTCGAAGTGATGCAATGTAAGCCGGTGTCACATAGTAGCTGTCTGCCAGCAGAAGATCGGGCGCGAGCTCATCGATCGCTTCTTTCAGCACCGGGATCTCATCCTCCATGTGCGCATAGTCGGTTCCGAGCACGCGGCAGTCATACCCGCGCCCCTCGATCAGGGATACGGCATCATCACCCGCTGTCACAAACGTGACTTGCATATGAAGTTCCGTCAGCGCATCCGCGATCGTCAGGCACCGCATCACATGGCCCATCGCCACTGCCGCGTTCCCGTCCACACGGATCAGTACGTGTTTCACCGTTTCCATCTATCTAACATCCCTGACAAGTTCAAACGCTTCCGCATAAGGCGCACCGCAGACGCCGCCCCATCTTGTTGCGACCGCTTCGAGCATCTTTAAAGATCTCGGATGCGGGAATTCGCAAAGCTCAGATCGATATGCCGCCATGGCATCGAGTTTCTTCTGCAACTGCTCCTGCGTCAAGTGTACGAATACGTTCGGTGTGAACGCTTCATCGCCGTAGGCAAAATTCCATTCCGTGCTCGATACGGTCTCAAATGCGTAGATCGTCTTCACAGGGCACCCTGCCATCGGGCGCGTCGACGTCATGACCGCTTTATATGTCATCTGGTGATCGACATTAAGGTCCCCGCCGTGGTGCGTATAGATCACAGCCGGCTCCAGTTTTCTCACATAAGATTCCACGATCTTTACAATATCCAAAAGGTCGACGCTGTCGAATCGGTTATCCGAGATCTGCTCAAAGAACACCTCTTCAAAACCGATGATCTTAGCTGATGCGATCGTATCCTTACGAAGTTCTTCCAAGATCTCGTCGATCTCTGCGCCATGCTCAGGTGTTGCAAAGCGGGATACCTGGCCCTCTCCGAGGATCAGCGCCCACACTTTGTCGCCATTTTCGATATGTTTTGCGATCGTTCCGCCAACGCCCA
>JAIKWO010000054.1 GCA_024684675.1 Lachnospiraceae bacterium | reverse complement strand
ACTTTTGCTTTTATCTTATCTGGCGGTTTACGGGATTCTGGCAGATCCCGGCGTTCGGGGATTTGTACCGATCGTATCTCTTCTGCACCGGGCGCCGCGCGATTTTGCCCATGCGGCGATCTGGGTGATCTATGCACTGGGTGGCTTGATGTTTGTGAGCAATCTTGCACTTGCAAAACATGAAGGCGCGCGGCCGAAGAATTTTGTCGGTACGTTTATGGGATTGTTTGCGATCATCGGGACAGGCGCTGTCTATTATATTGCCGAATGGCTGGATGTGCTTCGGACAGGTGAGCCTGCACTCCATGTGTTTGCAGATTTTGTCTCGCTCTTTATGTATTGTGCACTTGATTACGTGGAATGCATCATGTTTGGGATGATCGTGATGGGCGCCGTGGCGGCAAAGTGGATCCCGGTATATGACAAGGACTACATTATCATCCCGGGCTGCTCGATTCGAAAGGACGGCGGCCTTTTTCCGCTTATCAGAGGCAGGGTGAACAAGGCGATCCGCTATGCCTGGGACCAGGAGACGGCAACGGACAAGAAGGTCTGCTTCGTTCCATCCGGCGGGAAGGGCACCAGCGAAGTTATGAGCGAAGGATCTGCTATGGAATTCTACCTTTTATCACACGGCGCGGAGGCGGATGAGATCTTTGCGGAAAAGGATTCCCGCAATACGTATGAGAACTTTCTTTTTTCCAAAAAGATCATAGACGAGCTGAAACCGAATGCCCGCGTGGCATTTTCCACAACAAACTACCATGTGCTTCGATGCGGCATGCTCGCAAAGCGAATCGGCTTTGCGCACGTGGAAGGGATCGCGAGCCGGACAAAATGGTATTTCTGGCCGAACGGCTTTGCCAGAGAGGTGGTTGCGATGCTGGCGCTCAATGCCAAGTGGCAGGTGGCGGCAGCTCTGATCGTGGCGGCCGTGTGCCTGGGGCTTTCGCTGTAAGAATACACGGCGGGTGCTTATTCCCTTTGCAGCACACACTTTTTACACAAAACAGACACAAAACGATCATCAAACAAACAAGATTTTAACATATTCATACGGTATCCTTCTTTCATCGGGCAGCGCTTCATTGCCCTGCATGAAAGGAGAAATGTATGAGAAAGAGAACTTCCATGGCGCTTACGGCGCTTCTTGTGTCTGTATCTTTGATGATGTCCGCCTGCGGGCAGAGCCCGGATACGGTAGGTGCCGCTGCCGGTTCGATCGAAACCGCCGAGGCGGCTGACAACCTATCGAAGGATGCTGTGACATACGAGGCATCCGGCGATAACGAGCATGCGCTCGCGGCAGACGGCGAGACGGTATCCTACGACAACATCATCGTAAACAAGACCGGTAACGGCGATGGCGACGAGGCAGATTTTTACGGAGAAAATGCAGCCGTCTTTGCAACGAACAAGGCGGATATGACGATCAAAAATGCGATGATCACTTCGGACGGATCGCATGCAAATGCGGTTTTTTCGTATGGGGAAGGGACGAAGCTTTCGATCTCTGATTCCACCATTCATACGACATCAAACAACTCCGGCGGTATCATGGTGACCGGCGGCGGATCACTTGATGCAGATAACCTGACGGTTGATACGAAGGGCGGTTCCAGTGCACCGATCCGAAGCGACAGAGGCGGCGGGACCATGAATGTGACGGGCGGAACATACTCGAGCTACGGCAAGGGCTCTCCTGCAGTATATTCCACGGCAGATATCAACGTATCCAATGCAACTCTGTATGCCGATGTTTCGGAGGGTATCGTTGTGGAAGGTGCAAATTCCGTCACCTTAAATGATGTGAATGTGACCGCCAGCCATACTGAGCATAACAGTGATAAGTCCGACCATTTCCAGGCGGTTATGATCTATCAGTCCATGTCGGGTGATGCGGACGAAGGAACAGCTTCCTTTAACATGAAGGGAGGCAGCCTGACATCGCAAAACGGTGGTCTGTTCTTTGTAAACAATACAGTGGCGACGATCGGTCTGGAAGATGTAAAAATGACAAATGCGTCAGATAATCTTCTGACCGTTGCGGCAGCAGGCTGGGGCACGGAAGGTGCAAACGGCGGACAGGTCACGCTGAATGCGGTCAAGCAGGAACTTGACGGTGTCATCACGGTAGATGACATTTCGACGCTCAATCTGCTTCTTGGGAAGGACAGCAATTTCAGCGGTTCTGTCGACGGCAAGGGCGAAGTGTATGTGGAACTGAAGGACGGGGCAAAATGGGTCCTGACGGGTGATTCTGCGATCTCCTCTCTTACATGTGACGCGGATTCCATCGATCTGAACGGCTTTACGCTTACCGTGGACGGCAAAGAATATGAGGCCGGAACGGCATCGACGGGCACACGGATCGAAGTGAAGGAGAACCGGGGAAAAGGCACCCATCCGGAGAAGCCGGACGGCGATGCTGCCGGAAAGCCTGACGGCGGTCCGAACGGCAATCCGCCTGAAGGAAAGGGGGGAAACCCTCCTGAAAAGCCGGACGGCAATCCGCCCGAAAAGCCAAGCGGCAACCCGCCCGCAAAGCCGGGAGAAAGTGAATAGGCATGAAGATCATCAATCTGTGTGATACACTGAAATGCAGCGATACAACTGCGGCGGTCCGGTTTTTTACGGACGGCCGC
>JAIKWO010000115.1 GCA_024684675.1 Lachnospiraceae bacterium | reverse complement strand
TTGCCCGGGATATCAGCATCTGTATCAACTGTAAGGATCGGGATGTTCTGAGAACCGATTACGGATGCAACGGAATCACTCTGAAGAGGAGCGATAACGAAAGCGTCAACGCCGGCTGTCAGCATTGTCTCGATCTGGTTGTTCTGCTCGTCATAAGCCTGCTCGTTAGCGGGACCCTGAAGGTCAACGTCTACGCCGAGGTCTGCGCCTGCTGCGTTAACGCCTGCTGCTACGTATCCCCAGTACTCACTGGAAAGAGTCTTCAGGATAACGCCGACTTTCTTTGTGCCTTCAGCTGCAGGAGCTGCTGCATCAGCTGCAGGAGCTTCAGCTTCAGCTGCGGGTGCAGCTGCTTCAGCTGCAGGAGCTTCAGCGGGTGCTTCTTCTTTAGCACCACATGCTGTCATTGCGAGCACCATAGAAGCTGCTAACAATACTGATAAAACTTTTCTTTTCATCTTTTTCTTTTCTCCCTTCTTGGTTAGATAGTGTCTTCAGACAGGTGCAAAAGCCCCTGCCCGATGAACAAATTATAAATAAATTATGAACAAACAACAATGGTCTATTTTATGATTTAGGGGGGGGTATTTTACGAATTACGCAAAAGACGCACAAAACTGCCCAAAAACAATACATATTTTTTGGGCAGTTTTAACCAGAAATGTCAATTTTTTATCAAGTATGCTCGTCATTTTGGTATCTTTTTGAGCAATCACTCTTCAAGCGAAATCTCATTGTTCCGGATCGTCAGGCATTTTCCTTTCATTGTATGAGATTCATCAAACTGATTCGAAAAAATGATAACCGCGATCCCCTCATCAGAGACTTTACGAAGAAGATCTGCTGTCAGCTGACGCATCTGATAATCAACCGATGCAAACGGTCTCACACATACAAGAACGGTCGGCTTGATCAGGATCCATTTATAAAAGATCAGCTTCAGTTTACACTCGTCACTGACTTCGTAAACTTTACTGTCGAGCTCTTCTTTTGTGAAGACATCCCCGTAAAAATTCAGAACAAGCCGTCTGTATTTCTTACGGCTGAAGACTTTATGCTTTTTACAGCATAGCATCAAAACAAGGTTGTCAAGAACGGTCATATCCATAAACAACATGCGTTCCATGGATTTGCCTTCAATAAAGCCGATTCCCTGTTTGATCGCATGCTCCATGTTCTTCGGAAATGTACGGATTCCTTTTAACAGAAAATGACCGCGTTCAGGCAGGTGCTCTCCGTCCAGTACTTCAAACAGATTGTGAAAATTTGCATAATCCGCATCAAAAACATTTAAAAGCTCACCTGCTTTGAGAGACAGATCGATTGCCGGCAAACCGCTCACCTTCATCCGAACAAAGCGAAGCACATCATGTCCGTCTCCGGCCGGCGAAAGATCGCTTCCGATCCGTCCCTCGGACAGCCTGGCCTTTTTTCCGTAAAGTCGCATGTACAGTGAAGATCTGGCAAAGTTTTCGCGATCGACAAAACCGACCGTTCGCCCTTTCCTGACAACGGCAATCTTATCCGCATAACGAAACAGTCTCGATGTGCTTGTCGCAAAATAGAGAAAAGACATTCCCCTCTTCCGAAGCGTCTCAACCAGTTCAAAAAAACTCTCCAGCTGGGCATCCGTAACAACAAGCTCAATCTCGGAGATCACGGCAATTCGGCACCCCGATTCAAAAGCTCTTAAGAGTTCAACCTGTTTGCCTTCACCCGCGCCGAGCAGATAACCCATTTTATCACAGCGAAGCGGAAGCGAAAGATCATCCAGCTTTTCCTGTGCGTCCCTGCAAAGATCCGAAACAGATTCATACCATTCAACGTTACGTCTTGCAACAAAAATATTCTCTTCAACGGAAAGATGCCCGTAGATAGCTTCGTTTGCATTGATAAAGGCAACCTTGGATGTCATCAGATCCATCGCTCGCCGGGACGTAATCTTATTACCGTCAAAATACATCCATCCGTAATACGGAAACAGCTCTCCGCGCAAAAGCTGCAGGATATATTCCTTTTCACGCATATTGTCGACCATGATACCGCAGATTTCGGATTCAAAAAGATCCAGAAACAGACCGTTGATACATTGTCTGCTCTCCATCATGCAGTGCACGTTCTCAAAGCGCAGGATTTCGTTCTTCATAGAGCGCCCTCATCCATCATATACGGGAGTGTAATGCGCACTTCTGTCCCGAGACCTGCCGTACTGAAAATATGAATGCCGTATTCTTCGCCCAAAAGAAGCCTGATACGGGAGTTAACATTGATCAGCGCGATACCGCCTTTTCCGGTATCGTTTACAGACTCATCGCCCATGTACATTTTCTCAAGCTTCTCGTTTAAAGGCGCAAGCTTGTCTTCATCAATACCAACGCCATTGTCACTGACGGAAATAAAAACGCTTCGATCCGTATGCTCGACCGAAATCGTCACACTGCCGCCCTCTACCTGCGGTTCAAGCCCATGCTTGATCGCGTTTTCGACGATCGGCTGCAATGTCAACTTCGGAATTGAGATCTTGAGCACGTCGCGGTCTTCGGTATCGTAACGAATATTAAGCGTAATCTTATCTTCAAAACGATATTTCTGAATGAGAAAATAGGTCTCGACATTTCCAAGCTCTTCCTGCAATGTGCTTAAGTTTTCCATTTTGGAAGTCGTATAACGAAAATAGATTGCAAGTGCCTCCGCGATCTTGCCGATTTCAGGTGCACCTGCCATCAGCGCATCCGAGCGGATAGATTCCAGGACATTATACAAGAAATGCGGATTGATCTGATTTTGAAGCGCCAGATAACGTGCCTGCTGCTTGGCATTCTCGATCATTCTGTCCTTATCAAGAAGTTCCTTAAGCTTACCGGCAGTTTCCTCCGACACATCGGAAAGATCCGCCATGTCGTCAAACAGCTCGTTAAAGATGATCCCCTCATTAAACAGAGAAAGCTTCCGCCCGAAAAGAATGAGCGGCATTTCGATCTTTTCTCTGAGCAAATAGAGAATCGCGAACAAAAATGCGAGCATCAAAACAAACGTGACCATATACTCCGTGGAATGCTCACGTGAATAATTCGTAATCAGAAAAAATGTGAAAACGCCGGCTGCAACAAGCCAGACAGCAAGCGCAGCCATCAAATATTTAAACGTAACGATCAGTTTCTTCCGCTTCATGGCACGATCCCCTACTTCTCGTAGAACAGTTTCTGGAATTCACCCGGCGATACGCCGACCGCCTTCTTAAACTGTTTCGTGAAGAATTTGACATCGTTATACCCGACAAGCGCAGCGATCTCCGGAATCTTCTTTTCTTTTTCCAAAAGAAGCTTCTTAGCCGCCTCAATACGAACCTGTTGAATGTATTCCGTCACCGTCTTGCCGGTCTCTTTCTTGAAAAGCGAGGAAAAATAGTTGTAACTGAAACCGACCTGATCCGCGAGATCTTCAAGGCTGATGTTCATCCCTTTGTTCTCTTCGATATACTGTTTTGCAAATTTGATCGGTCTGATCTCGCGATTCTTCAGGTTCTCGAAAACCGCATCGCGAATATCGCATACCGTCTGATCCAGCAATGCAAAAACATCATCCGTGCTGCCGCAGTGATCATAAAGCACAGTGAATGACTCCGTCACTTCTTCCTTCTCAAGTGTACCGTCCATGGTACCAAGGCGCTTCAGAAAATATGATAAAAGATGCATCGCGCACTCCCGCATTGCGATGCCGTTTATGTGATCCATTGAAAGAACTTTGCTCTTGACTTCCTGCAAAAAAGATGAAAGAGACTCTAAGCGAATGTTTTCTTCCGCGTCCTCAAGATAGCGGTCGATCTCACTTTTGACAGCCAGATTTTCACGAAGCTCTTCAAGCGATGTTTTGGAAAGCTCTACAATCCTGTTCGGCTCTGTGAGAATGCGGTCTTCCATTGCCTGACAAGCATGACAGATATTAAATACAAGGTCCTCGGCACTGGCCGATGCCGGACAGATTACGGTCGTCACAGTGGCACCTCTGAACAGATCACGAAGGCCGAGTACTTTCTCGCGAATGCGGTTCGCGGCTTTCAAAAGCTGTGCCCGCGCAGTATCGCCGCCGCAAATCAGGACACCGATGCCTCCCCTGGACAGCTCGACTAAGAGTTCACATCCGGGCTCGGCAAAATCCGTCTTAAGCATCTCGATCGTTTTATCAAGAAGCATATCAAACGAGTCTCTCGTATAATCCACATAACCGATATCCGGACGGACAAGGATAAATCGCGCACTACCGCGAAACATACCCTCCTCACGTCTGAAGAGGTCGGAAGTCAGGCGTACGATCTCTTCAGGATCCGTCCCCTGTTTCTGTCCCAGGACCGTCTTAAGAAGCGTACGTCTTGTTTCCTGCGAAAAGTCCTTAATCTTGCTTTCCATCTCGACCTGCTTGTCAAGATTGGTTCTATTCTCTCTGGCTTCTTCGACAATATGTGCGATAGAACGTAAAAGCTCGTCCTGGTTGATCGGCTTAAGTAAATAGTCTTTTACACCAAAGCGAAGGCCTTGCTGCGCATATTCGAAATCTTTATATCCACTGATGATGATACATTTCAGATTCGGATTCAGCTTCTTGGCACTTTCAATGAGTTCCAAACCGGTTGCGCCGGGCATTCGAATATCGGTAAGCAAAATATCCGGGTGCTTTTCCTGCACCAGTTTAAATGCAGAGATCCCGTCATATGCGACGCCCAAAAGCTCCACGCCCATATTCTCCCAATCGATCAGATATTCGATCAGTCGGCATATCTTTTTCTCATCATCGGCAATTACAACACCTAAAATAGGAATCCCTCCCCCACAGCCGCAAACGGCAGATCATACAGATAAAGTATATCGAATCTGCGCTGAAAATACAACGAAAAAGACCGCCCCAAGGGCGGTCCTCATTGTGTTCTAGCTTCTCTTAATTCAACATTATGCTCCGTGCAAAGTCTGACGAGCTCATCCGTCGCTTCATCCGTCACCCAGACATCGACATCATCAAGGTTCGCAAAATTGATCATCGCCGGCTTATCCGCCTTGGATGCATCCGCCATCAAGATCACAGTCTCGCTGGCTTTTACGGCAATTTCCTTCACCTTTGCCTCCAGCGGTGTCGAATTGGACAATCCGCCGGCAGCAGAGATACCCGTTACTGCAAGGAATGATTTGCTGATGTTGTATTTGCGCATCGTCTCAAGCGTCTCAAGACTCGAGAATGACTTTGTCTTCGGATTAAGCTTACCCGGCAGCATGATAAAATCAATATTCGGATACTTCTCATACTGCTCAACAACCATCAGATTGTTTGTGATCACGGTAATGCCTGCCGGAAGTTCAATCCCCTGCGCAAACAAACATGCAGTCGTCGTACCGGAATCAACGTAAATGATGTCGCCCTCATTCAGAAGAGCGGCCGCACACTTGCCGATCCTGTTCTTGCTGTCGATGTTCTTAACCTGTCTCTCGGAAAAAGAGCTCAGCTTCTTATTCAAAGCAAGTGCTTCCACACCGCCGTATTTCTTCTCAACAATACCTCGCTCCGCCAGTTCGTTCACATCTGTACGAACAGTGTTCTTGGATACGTGAAAATGCTCGCAAAGCTCGTCAAGCGAGACAAAGTCGCGTTCCACGATATATTGTTCCATCTGTCTAAGTCTAACCGGTTTCATCAATACCCCCTGATTCAGGGCATTCCAAAATGCCTCTATATGATAATCTACCACGAAGAGACAAAGATGTCAATTTTTTACAAGAAACTTCCCAAGAATCTTCCACAAATTTTACAATTCAAACAATTTAAGCATCGCGCCGATTAAGCATCTTCAAACATCGCACAAAAAAATGGCAATCCCCCAAAACAAAAAATACCCCTGCCCTCCGTAACGAAGGACAGGGGAAATAATAAACGATTACTCTTCGGGAGCTTCCTGCTCTTCTGTCGCAGGTGCTTCCCCTTCAGGAATATCTGTCATATTCCACTCCGCCGACTCATCTTCATGCAGCTTGAAGAATTCGATCTTGCTTTCGAGCTCTACGGAAATCTGACGAAGCTTCTCGGAATCGGATGCCATACTCTGTACGATATTGGAGATTTCGGATACAGCCGCCGCCGTTTCCTGCGTGCTCGCCGCATTCTCTTCCGCAATGGACGTCAGATTCTGTACCGCATCGACAACATTTGCTCTTGCGGACTCGATTACATTCGTGCTGTCTGCGATCACATTGACACCGGATACGGAATGATCGATACCGGCTTTCAACTCGTCAAACATCTCACTGGTCTTCGTAACCATACCGCTCTGCTCGTCGATGATCTTCTTCACTTCTTCCATTGTATCAACGGCTTTATGAGAATCTTCGATCAGCGATGCTACGATGTCTTCGATCTTATGAGCGGATTCATTGGACTGCTCTGCAAGCTTCTGAATCTGACCGGCAACAACCGCAAATCCACGTCCCTGTTCGCCAGCTCTTGCAGCCTCGATGGAGGCATTGAGAGAAAGCAGGTTTGTTTCTTCCGCAATATCCGTGATCAGATTGATTGCCTCGCGGATCTTGAGGGACGATTCGTTCGTCGTATTCGTCTGCTCTGCGATTACTTCTACCGCGCGTTTGGTCTTTGCATTGATGCTCTCCAGCTCACTCAGCGTATCAATCGCTTCGTTGCTGGTCTTGGTCATATGCTGTGCGTTCTCATTGAGCGCTGTCACTTCAACATTGTTCTTTTCGAGCATATCGCCCATACGAACAACGTTATCGGTTGTATTCTGTGTCTCTTCTGCCTGTGATGTCGCGCCGTCTGCAATGCCGGTTACCGCATGATCAACCTGCGCGATATGCCTTGCGGAACGATCCGCCTGTGACAGCATCCTGTCAGATGCTTCCTGTACGCGATTGCTGAGTTTCAGAATATCATCAACGATATCGAACAGACTGTCTTTCAGTCTGCTGATTGCGCGAAGGATATCACCGATCTCATCGTGGGAATTGATCATCTTCTGATCCAATTCAATGCCAAGACGGCCTTCGGACACCTGCTCAACAACTTTTACGCCGTATGCGATGCGCTTACTGATCTTTCTGATACAGAAAAGTGCAGCTGCGATTGCGATCACGATCAATACGATCGTCACACCCAGAATCGTGCCAAGGATCACATACAGGTCGTGCTGTACCGTTGCGCTTGCCTTACCGGAGAAGAACATACCGATCGGCTTGTCCTTTGCAAGGCTGTTGTAAAGCGGCAGATAATAGCCGTAATATTTTGTTCCGTTGATATCGATATTCTGGGAAAAGTACTCTTCGCCATTGCCCAGTACTTTATCAATAACAACGCCCTTCGCCTGTGTGCCGACTTCACGCCCGAGTCTGCCGTTCGGATTCTTGATCGTGGACATTCTTCTCGTATCGCCGTAATAAATCGTCGTGTCGATACCGGATGCTTTCTTGATCGCATCCGCATTGCCGACATTCATGGTGAGGTTCTTATCACCGTTGTACATATTGCCGGCTCCGTCGATACGGAACGCATCCAGCTGTCCGCCCGAATTACAGATCATGGAACGTCCTGCAAGCGCAGACGCATGAAGATCGTTCTTGATGATCTCATTCGTCATGTCCGTGATCTTGATCGCGCATGTAGCAAACACGATCGCGCCGAATAAAACGATCGGCAAAACAACCAGAGTCATGATTTTACCTGTTAACTTCATCTTTTTACCCCCCGTTCCTAACCTCCTGTAACAGTATCCCTTCCATACCTTACAGATGCTAAAAGAATACCATATTTTTTTCGAAAATTCTACTAATAATATCCAATAGTAGAGAATAAGTATGTAATATGGGAACTAAGTCTTAATCTTTCAAGGCATAACGGTGAAATAATTTGATATTATAAATGGACAAAAAAATCCCCGACTACTGTCGGGGATTTCTCATAACGAATTAGTTGTATTTACGTTTTCTAGCGGCTTCAGATTTCTTTTTGCGCTTTACACTAGGCTTCTCGTAGTGCTCTCTCTTACGGATTTCCTGCTGGATGCCGGCTTTCGCACAGCTTCTCTTGAAACGACGTAATGCGCTATCTAAAGTCTCATTCTCTTTGACGATGATGTTCGACATAAAACCTAACCTAACCTCCCTTCAGTCCCTGCGTATGTTACGACTGATTGGGTTTTTATGTACACTCTCATGCACCATAGATTATTATATCAGAATTATACACTTCGTCAACTCTTTTTTTATAATTGTTCAGCCAGAACTTCTGCAGCCTTGGCGATCGCATCATCGATGCCGGCCGGATTCTTGCCACCCGCCTGTGCCATATTGGGTCTGCCGCCGCCACCGCCGCCGACAAGAGCAGCGATACCTTTGATCAGATTGCCCGCATGTGCACCGGCTTTCTGTGCGCCGTCTGTTGCCATTGCAACGATGCTGACTTTTCCTTCGTGTGCGGAAAGAAGAACCACAACGCCTTCACCGAGCTTCTCTTTCAGAGAATCACCGAGATCACGAAGTCCGTTCATATCAACATCCGGAACCTTTGCGGCAAGAAGCTTCACACCTTTCACTTCCTGTACACGATCCATAACATCGCCAAGTGCTTCTTTTGCTGCAGCGCTCTTTAAAGATTCATTCTCGGACTGCAGTGTTTTGATCTCTGCCTGCATTGCTTTGATCTTCGAAACGAGTTCGCCGGCTGTTACCTTCGCCGCGGATGCAGCCTCAAGAAGCATCTCTTCCTGGGCTTTATAGTATGCCGTTACATTGTCGCCTGTCAGGGCTTCGATCCTTCGAACACCTGCTGCAACGCCGCTTTCGGATAAGATCTTAAAGTTACGGATATCGCCTGTCGCTTTTACGTGTGTACCGCCGCAAAGTTCTTTGGAAAAATCGCCTACGGATACAACACGAACGCTCTCGCCGTATTTCTCACCGAACAGTGCCATCGCGCCGCTCTTCTTTGCGTCTTCGATACTCATGACTTCGGTCTTAACCGCAAGATTCTGTGCGATCTTTTCATTTACGATTGCTTCAACTCTTGCAAGCTCGTCCGCTGTAACAGCCTGTCCGTGGCTGAAGTCAAAACGTGTTCTGTCTTCGTCCTGATAAGAACCTTGCTGCTCTACATGATCTCCGAGCACTTCCTGAAGTGCCGCCTGAAGAAGATGTGTTGCCGTATGGTTTCTGCAGGTTGCGCTTCTCTCAGCAACATCAACCGTCAGCGTTGCCGCTTCATTTACGCGGATCGTGCCTTCAACGACCGTTCCGACATGCCCGATCCTGTTACCGGGCAACTTTACTGTCTCGGCAACTTCAAACTTGCCGTCCTTTGCCACGATCATGCCACGGTCACCCTTCTGACCGCCCATCGTTGCATAAAACGGAGTATGCAGTGTCACGATCGTGCCGCTTTCGCCTTTTGCAAGGCTGTCTTTCATCTCTGTCTCATTTGCGAGCGCAACGATCTTCTCCTCGGAAGAAGTCTTATCATAGCCGACAAACTCACTTGTAACGGACTCATCAAGGGAATCAAATGCACCCGCACCCGCTGTCAGCTTCTGCGAGAAATTTGCGTTGTCACGCGCTTTCTGTTTCTGTTCTTCCATTGCTTCCGCAAAGCCGTTCTCATCGACAGCAAGACCTTCTTCGCCTGCCATCTCGACCGTCAGCTCGATCGGGAAGCCGAATGTATCATACAGATAAAATGCCGTCTTTCCGTCGATCGTCTTCTCAGCGGAAGCTTTCTTACGATCGAGGATCTTCTTAAACTCTTTCATGCCGTTCTCGAGTGTAGACTCGAAACGAACGATCTCTTTCTTTAATTCACCGACAACGAAATCGCGGTTCTTCTTAAGGAGCGGATAACTCTCCGCATAGATATCATTGATATACATATCTGCGATCTTCAGCAGATCTTCCATCGTAAGGCCGAGCGTTCTGCCGTGTCTTACCGCGCGGCGGATCAGACGGCGAAG
>JAIKWO010000198.1 GCA_024684675.1 Lachnospiraceae bacterium | reverse complement strand
CGGGAGTACGGATCTTATCATCAGTGAAAACAATATCCGTAAGTTCTTCGGCGTGGATTCTCAGATCACAAGCATCGTTCACGCAGGGAAAACCTATCAGGGCATCGTGCCGATGGAACTTTACGCCTGATTGTAAAGTAGTCCGATTTGTGCTAGTGTTGACATAAAGAAACCTGGTGTTTTCCTCTTATGGAGGTAATGCATATGGAGTATCCGACATTTGGCCAATGGACACTGGAATTTGACGAAACCGGTTTGCTTGCGCGCATTTTCACGAGCCGGAAGACGCGCATCCTTCTTGGACTTCCGGACGATGCGGTCTGCATCACGCCCGAGCAGTTCTGGGTCGGTAAGCTCCATCCGGATGATATCGAACGCGTGACAAAGGTTACGTTTGCGGGATCAGAGGCAAGGGTTGATGCGCCTGATCTCGATGTTATTTATCGTATGATGACGGATCGCGGGTACAGATGGTTTCATGCATATTGCGACATCCAGCGCAATGAGAAGGGGTTTCCCGTAAGTGGGAGCGGGATTCTCATGGATATTGACGAGCATGTACGAGGCAAGGAGCTGCTTGAGGAACAGTTGGATTCCGTCTATGCGATGAACGGTGCAGCCAGATGGCAGGTTGACTATGACAGGCTGACGGGAAAACGTACTTTTTCCGTATCAAACGGATTCTGGACGCTCTTAAAGTACCGCCCCGATGATGATAATGACAATTCTCTTGAAGGATTTCGATACGCTGTGCTCCCGGAAGACGTGGATGCGCTCACGAAATCCTATTTCGAATTCGAGATGAATGATGATCCGGAGCGCTCATACGATCACACGTTCCGTGTCTTGGATCGAAACGGCGAGGTCGTATGGGGGCATTCGATTGCACGCAAGATCCTGGATGAGAACGGCAGGATCATTCAGGTGATCGGTCTTTTTACGGATGTGACGGAAGTCAAGAAAGTGGAGCAGCAGACCGGGCTGATCGAGGCACTTTCACACGAATACCAGACGCTTTGGTATATCCGCGAGAGCGACCGGGTCATGAATTTCGTATCCAATGAGACGGATTCACAGACGGCGGCACAGATCATTCTCGATATGCGGGATGCAAGTTATCAGGCCGCTGTGGAAGCGTATGTCGAAAAGTATGTGGTGCCGGAGGATCGTGACAGGTGTCTGCGGGAGATGGATTTTGACTATGTCCTTGAAAAGACCATGTACGGTGCGTCGCATCAGGTGAACTATGCACGGTGTGCTTTTAACGGCATGGTGCATTATTATCAGGCAATCTATGTCCGTACGGATGATGACCGTTCCGTTGTGGCGCTTGGCTTCCGCAATATCGATAAGACCGTAAGAGAAGAGCAGCGCAAGCAGATGATGCTTCAGATCACAGCCGCAGAGCTTAAGAAGGCAAAAGAAGAGGCGGAGACTGCAAATAACGCCAAAACGAACTTCCTCTTCAATATGTCACATGATATCCGGACGCCGATGAATGCGGTGCTCGGCTTTAATGAAATGGCACTTCAGAACATCGGGAACGATGAAAAGGTGCGCGATTGTATTGGTAAGGTTAAGATCTCCGGGGAATATATGCTGAGCATCTTAAACGATATTCTTGAGATGGCACGCATCGAAAGCGGCAGGCTCGAGATCAATGAGGAGCCAATGGACTTAAGCGAACATGGTCAGCGGATCTACGCCATGACCATGGAGCCTGCGCAGAAAAAAGGGATCAACTTTAGGATCGCACCAAGCGGCGTTGTACATAATACGGTATACGGAGACAGACTGCACCTGGATCAGATCTCCATGAACATTCTGTCCAATGCGATCAAATATACACCGCCCGGCGGCACAGTTGACTGTATTGTAAGTGAACTACCCTGTGAGCGTGAAGGCTACGGCTTGTTCCGCGTGACGGTCAAAGATACCGGTATCGGAATGAAAAAAGAGTTCCTGGAGCACATTTTTGACATGTTCGAGCGGGAACGGAACGATATGACGATCGGGCAGCAGGGCACGGGTCTTGGCATGAGTATCACAAAGCGCCTTGTGGATGCGATGAACGGAACGATCGAGATTGAGAGTGAGCCCGGCAAGGGAACGACCGTGACCGTTACGACGCCGCTTCGATTTGCGGATCCGGCAGAGATCGCGCGTAAGCAGGAGTCGGAAGAGTTCACGCTTGCCGGAAAGCATATCCTGCTCGCAGAGGATAATGAGCTGAACGCAGAGATCGCATGCAGTATTCTGGAATCCGCCGAGATGACGGTGGATGTTGCGACTGACGGACAGTTTGCGGTCGAAGCGGTTGCAAATCATCCGGAGGGGACGTATGATTGTATCCTGATGGATGTGCAGATGCCGCGTATGGATGGCTATACGGCTACGAAGACGATCCGCGCGATGGAAGATAAAGGTAAATCCGAGATTCCCATCATCGCCATGACAGCGAATGCTTTTGCAGAGGATCGAAAGCATGCGTTGGAGATCGGCATGGATGCACACATCGCGAAGCCGATTGACATTAAGAAACTGCACGAAGCGTTGAGTGAAGTGCTGCAAAGGAGCAGATAAAGGAATTGAACAAAGATCTGACGATAGGAAAGCCGGAGAGTGTATTGGCGCAGTTTTGCCTGCCGCTCTTCGGCAGTGTTATTTTTCAGCAACTGTATAATATCGCGGACAGTCTGGTCGCCGGTAAGTTCATCGGAGAAAATGCGCTGGCCGCAGTCGGCAACAGCTATGAGATCACACTGATCTTCATCGCGTTTGCATTTGGCTGTAACATCGGGTGTTCCGTAACGACCTCTATGTTCTTTGGGGCAAAAGAATACGGCAGGTGCAAGACGGCCGTTTATACCGCGATGATCGGGAGTGCTGCGTTGTGCGCTTTTTTGATGATCTTCGGACTTGTATTCTGCGGAGATCTTTTGACATTGATCCGTACGCCCGCCGAAGTTTATGCTGATTCCAAGCTGTATCTGGATATCTATATCTGGGGGCTGCCGTTCGTGCTCTTCTATAATATAGCGAACGGTATTTTTTCTGCGATGGGTGATTCGGTGACACCGTTTCGTTTTCTCGCTGTGTCATCCGTTACCAATATCGCGATGGATATCTGGTTCGTCGCAGGTCTTGATATGGGTGTTGCAGGTGTGGCGTGGGCTACTTTTATCTGTCAGGGTGCAAGCTGTCTGCTGGCGCTTTACGTTGTGCTTCGGAGACTTGCAGGGCTTGAGACGGAAGGGAAGGCCTCACTTTTCTCGGTGGAGATCTTCGGACGCATTGTGAAAGTAGCGGTTCCGAGTATCCTGCAGCAAAGCTTTATCTCGATCGGCAATATCGTGATCCAGGGTCTGATCAACGGCTTCGGACCGGGCGTTATGGCAGGGTATTCTGCAGCGATCAAGCTCAACAACCTCGTGATCACGTCGTTTACCACGATGGGCAACGGTATTTCCAACTACGCGGCGCAGAATATCGGCGCAGGGAAATTGGATCGCATCCGCGCGGGATTTAAGGCGGGTCTTAAGATGGTCTGGACGATTGCCTTTCCGCTGGCAATCCTGTATGTTTTCTGCGGAAAGTGGCTTCTTATGCTCTTTTTGGAAGATCCCTCTGCGGAAGCGCTTCATGCAGGCGAGATGTTCCTTCGTATCGTATCGCCGTTTTATTTTGCCGTATCGGCGAAGCTTGCGGCAGACGGTATCCTGCGCGGGGCTGCAATGATGGGAAAATTTATGATCGCGACGTTTACGGATCTGATCCTTCGTGTGATCCTAGCGATCGTCCTATCGGGCACGGCGCTTGCGTCCACCGGCATCTGGTGCGCATGGCCGCTAGGATGGATCATCGCGGCGGGGCTGTCGATCTTCTTTTATCATAATGGCTCGTGGAAGAAGGCATAATGGAACGATTGAACGCATTAACGTAAAAAAGTGCTTGCAAAGTTTTGGATTGTATACTATGATGCATTATAGCAATGGCGCGCAAAATGATAGGGATTTTGTGCGCTTTTTTAACAAAAAAATGTAATGAAAACGGAGGAAAGAAAAAATGTCTTATGTTGATGAAGTCTACAACCGCGTAGTCGAGCAGAATCCCGCACAGCCGGAATTTCATCAGGCTGTTAAGGAAGTTTTGGAGTCTCTTCGTGTCGTGATCGAAGCGAACGAAGAAGAGTACAGAAAGGATGCGCTCCTTGAAAGATTGACCACACCGGAGCGTCAGATCCTGTTCAGAGTACCGTGGGTAGACGACAAGGGTCAGGTACAGGTTAACAATGCGATGCGTGTACAGTTCAATTCCGCGATCGGACCTTACAAGGGAGGCCTTCGTCTTCATCCGTCCGTAAATATCGGTATCATTAAGTTCCTCGGATTTGAGCAGATCTTCAAGAACTCCCTGACAGGTCTTCCGATCGGCGGCGGCAAGGGTGGTTCCGATTTCGACCCGAAGGGCAAATCCGATCGTGAAGTTATGGCTTTCTGCCAGAGCTTTATGACAGAGCTTCACAAATACATCGGCGCAGATACTGACGTTCCCGCAGGTGACATCGGTACAGGCGCAAGAGAGATTGGTTTCATGTACGGCCAGTACAAGAGACTGACAGGCCTCTATGAAGGCGTTCTGACAGGTAAAGGCCTTTCCTACGGCGGATCCCTTGCTCGTACGGAAGCAACAGGTTACGGTCTGCTTTACATGACAGAAGAGATGCTCAAGTGCAACGGCATTGACATTAAGGGCAAGACCATCGCTGTATCCGGCGCAGGTAACGTAGCGATCTACGCAATCCAGAAAGCACAGCAGCTTGGCGCTAAGCCTGTAACATGCTCCGATTCCACAGGCTGGATCTATGATCCGGAAGGCATTGATGTTGCGCTCCTTAAGGAGATCAAAGAAGTAAAACGTGCAAGACTGACAGAGTACGCTGCAGCACGCAAGTCCGCTCAGTATCACGATAAGAAGGCAGAGGGCACAAATCAGTGGTCCGTTAAGGTTGATATCGCTCTTCCCTGCGCTACACAGAACGAGCTTAATCTTGACGATGCAAAGACACTTGTTGCTAACGGCGTGATCGCTGTATGCGAAGGCGCTAACATGCCGACATCCATGGAGGCAACAGAATATTTCCAGGCGAACAAAGTTCTCTTCGTTCCCGGAAAGGCTGCAAATGCGGGCGGCGTAGCAACTTCCGCTCTTGAGATGAGCCAGAACTCCGAAAGACTTTCTTGGACATTTGAAGAAGTTGATGGTAAACTGAAAAATATTATGATCAACATCTTCCATAATCTGGATGACGCGTCCAAGAAATACGGCATGGAGGGTAACTATGTTGCCGGTGCCAACATCGCGGGCTTCCTGAAAGTGGCAGATGCTATGTGCGCCCAGGGAGTTGTATAAAATCCCGTAAAGCCCTGTAAATTCAAGGCTTGGCGAATTGTTTATGAATTGTAAGCTAAGTGCAAATTTGTAAATCATTCAAACAATGTTGAATCCCCGTAACCCTAGTGTTTACGGGGATTTTTGCTACATATTGCCGGCTTTTTTGTTCTATTAAATTCCTTATGTGGTAACACAAAAGTAACATGTGAGATACATGATAGTAACACTGGACTTTGAATAAATGTAGATACGAAAAATAGGCGTAGAAGATTATTGAAATAGTATAAAACGTATGATATTATCATTTTGAAAATGATAATTTCCTACGGAAGGCGGTAAATATGGAGATTTTATCCACCGAGCAATTAAGAAAAGAATTGCCTAAATATGGAAATCCTGATACAAAGATTGGCAGGATGCGTGAAAATGGAGAATTATATAGGATCCGAAGGGGTCTGTATGTCCGGGATAAAAGAATCCTAAAGGAGGCTGTAAGTGGTCTTGTATGTGGACCGTCATATGTTTCCTTTGAGGACGCTTTATCAAGGTACGATCTAATTCCGGAGAGAGTAAACGAGTGCAGCTGTGCAACCTTTGCCAAGCAAAGAAATATGCACTATAAAAATGATTTGGGGTATTATAGTTTTACAAATATTCCATTAAGAGCTTTTCCATATGGAATAGTCTTATATAAGACTACTAATTTTTGTTGGAATATGGCTTCTCCGGAAAAAGCTATTTGTGATCTGCTATATACCAG
This sequence comes from Lachnospiraceae bacterium, assembly GCA_024684675.1. Classification (GTDB taxonomy): domain Bacteria; phylum Bacillota; class Clostridia; order Lachnospirales; family Lachnospiraceae; genus VSOB01. Next base: position 1,043 of record JAIKWO010000198.1, on the reverse strand, counting down.
AAAACCGCTAAAGGATGCAAATGATGTTTTGGGTTTTCTTTTTGACGGAATGCGGATCGACGAAGATGAATTTTACTCTTTGGATATGGAGAAGATTCGTTTTCTTTCAGAGTTGTACGGATATAGTAATTTAAAACTGTTGAAGGAGGCGGTATCATGACAGCAATTGAAGAAATGCTTTCTAGATATTCTTTGGAAAATGAAGACCAATATAAGCAAGCATTTAAGGAAATAATGCAGGAAGTTGTACTTTGCGGTCTGGCAAGAAGTGGATTTTTTGATGTGGCAGCGTTCACGGGGGGGACGGCTCTTAGAATATTGCATGGGATTAAGAGATTCTCGGAAGATCTGGACTTTTCTTTATTGAGTCCGGATAATGATTTTTCTTTTGAAAAATACCTTCCATACGTAAAAAGAGAACTTAATGCAAACGGATTCGACATAGAGCTTGGAAAGGTAAAAGAGAATTCAGCTGTTAAGTCGGCATTTATAAAGGCAGACACATATAAACTTGTTTTGAATTTTCTTTCCGTGGATCCTGAAGTATTTCAGATTTCAAAAACAGAGAAGGTAAAGGTGAAACTTGAGATTGACACAAATCCTCCGGCAGGAGCACAATATGAAGAAGTAACAAAGTTGCTTCCCTCACCGTATATTGTAAAATGTCTGGAACGGCCATCGATGTTTGCGCTTAAATGTCATGCATTAATGTGCAGAAAATACATTAAGGGTAGGGATTACTACGACTACCTATGGTTTATGAGTCAAGGTTCAGAGATAAATTATGAGTTGCTTAAGAATGCGTTTTATCAGACAGAAGGAGAGATCCTTTCCCAGGACGACATAAAAGATCATCTAAGAAGTACATTCCATAATGCTGATATAGATGAAGTGAAAGATGATGTGCAACGCTTTCTTGAGAATCCGGATGAGATAGAGGGATGGACAAATGAAATTTTTGAAAATACTATAAAGAATGTAGAGTTTCAGAACTATGCAATTGAAGCAGTAAGACGTCGTAGATGCAGGTGAAGCCTTAATAA
>JAIKWO010000178.1 GCA_024684675.1 Lachnospiraceae bacterium | reverse complement strand
GGGCACAACGGATCCGGTAAGTCGACCCTTGCAAAGCATATCAATGCGATCCTCTATCCCACGGAAGGAACGGTCCTTGTCGATGGCAAGGATACGGCAGACGAGAAGAATATCTGGGAGATCCGCCAGAAAGCGGGGATGGTGTTCCAGAACCCGGATAACCAGATCATCGGACAGGTTGTAGAAGAAGATGTGGGATTCGGTCCTGAAAATATGGGGATCCCCACCAAGGAGATCTGGGAACGCGTGGAAGAGAGCCTGAAGGCTGTGGGCATGTATGAATTCCGGAAGCATTCGCCGAATAAGCTTTCCGGCGGGCAGAAGCAGCGTGTCTCCATCGCCGGTGTTCTTGCGATGCATCCTAAGTGCATCATCCTGGATGAGCCTACTGCGATGTTGGATCCGAACGGCCGTAAGGAAGTTGTTCGAGCCGTGCGGGCGCTCAATGATGTTGAGGGTGTGACGATCCTTTTGATCACGCATTACATGGAAGAGGTCATTCATGCAGACCGCGTGATCGTGATGGATCACGGACGTGTCGTGATGCAAGGAAAGCCGCGCGAGATTTTTTCAAGAGTGGACGAACTGAAAGCACTCAGACTGGACGTGCCGCAGGTCACCCTTCTGGCGCATGAACTGAAGAAGAGCGGTCTTGATCTGCCGGACGGTATCCTGACGATCGAAGAGCTTACAGGGGCGCTTCGAAAATACAAATAAAGTATTGGAGTAAGATCATGTCTATTATTCTAGACCATGTGAATTACATATATGAGGCAGACACGAAGATGGCTGTTTACGCGTTGAAGGATGTCTGTCTGCAGATCCCTGACGGGCAGTTTATCGGTCTGATCGGGCACACAGGCTCCGGAAAGTCTACACTTGTGCAGCATTTAAACGGCCTTTTAAAGCCATCAGAAGGAAATGTCTACTATAATGGGAGAGATATTCGCGACGATGACTTTAATCTGAAGGAACTCCGTAGCAAAGTCGGGCTTGTCTTTCAGTATCCGGAGCATCAACTCTTTGAGATCGATGTTTTTTCGGATGTATGTTACGGCCCGAAGAATTTAGGCCTATCAAAAAAAGAGACAGAACTTCGCGCCTATGAAGCGCTGCGACTTGTTGGCCTCCCGGAGGAATGCTTTTTCCAATCCCCGTTCGACCTTTCGGGTGGACAGAAAAGGCGCGTGGCGATCGCGGGTGTCCTTGCGATGAAGCCGGAGATGCTGATCCTGGATGAGCCGACAGCCGGACTCGATCCTAAGGGACGCGACGAGATGTTTGCACTGATCGCGGATCTTCAAAAGAAGACAGGCATGACGATCGTGCTTGTATCGCACAGCATGGAGGATGTGGCGAAATATGTTGACCGCATTATTGTCATGAACCGCGGCAGCGTTATTTTTGACAACGTTCCCAAGGAAGTATTTAAACACTACAAAGAATTGGAAGAAGTCGGTCTGGCCGCGCCGCAAGTGACATACATCATGCACGCATTAAAGCGCGACGGCTGGAATGTGGACGAAGAGGCAACGACCGTGACGGAAGCAGCGGCGGAGATCCTTCGGGCATGCGGCAGAAGATAGGATAGAACGATATGTTACGTGATATGACACTGGGCCAGTACTATCAGTCGGATTCCATTATCCACAGACTGGACCCGCGGGTTAAGATTTGCGGCACGATGCTGTTTATCATTTCCATTTTCCTTTTTGACAAGTTCACAGGGTACGCGGTTGCTGCGCTGCTTTTGTTTACGGCGATTCGCATCTCGACCGTACCGCTCAAATACATCGTAAAGGGTATGAAGGCGATCGTTTTTCTTCTGGTCATTACGATCCTCTTTAACCTGTTTCTGACGCCGGGCGATACGCTTGTGGAGTTCCATGGCATCACGATCACCAGACAGGGCGTACTGACCTCGGTTTTCATGGGACTACGCCTGACTTTTTTGATCCTCGGCTCGAGTCTCATGACTTTCACGACGACGCCCAACAACTTAACGGACGGCCTCGAGAAGCTTTTGAATCCTTTGAAAAAAGTGCACGTGCCGGTGCACGAAGTGGCTATGATGATGTCGATCGCACTTCGTTTTATCCCGATTCTTTTGGAGGAGACGGACCGCATTATGAAGGCACAGATCGCACTAGGTGCAGATTTCGAGAGCGGAAGCATTATCCGCAAGGCAAAAGCAATGGTGCCGCTTCTGGTACCGCTTTTCATCGCTGCATTCCGCCGCGCGAATGACTTGGCGATGGCGATGGAGGCAAGATGCTACCGCGGCGGTGAGGGGCGCACGAAGATGAAGCCGCTGCAGTATCATAAGCGGGACGGGATCACCTATATGATCCTGGTTATCTATCTGGCGGCGATCATAGCAGTTGGGTTTATTCCGATCCTTCCTTAGGAGATGCGATGCGAGTACGAATGGTTGTAGCTTACGACGGCACTGCCTACCATGGTTGGCAACTGCAGAATAATGCCAATACAATCGAGGCGGAGCTGAACAAGCATTTAACGAAGCTTCTTGGAGAAGAAATCCGTGTCATCGGCGCGAGCAGAACCGATGCAGGTGTGCATGCACTTGGCAATATCGCTGTTTTTGACACCAATACAAGGATCCCTGCGGAGAAGATTTCCTATGCATTGAACCGCGCGCTGCCGGACGATATCCGTATCATGGATTCCAGGCAGGTGGCGGATGATTACCATCCGCGTCACCGCAAGACACGAAAGATTTACGAATACAGGATCTGTCGCGGGGAATTCCCGATCCCGACGGAGCGGTTGTATTCGCATTTTACATACAGACCGCTTGATGTGGAAAAAATGCGCGAGGCGGCACGTATTCTCATCGGAGAACATGACTTTAAGAGTTTCTGCAGCATCGATACGCAGGCAGAGACGACGGTTCGGACGATTTATGATATCGTACTTTTAGAGGATGGTCCCCTTTTAAAGATCCGTGTATGCGGCAACGGTTTTCTCTATAATATGGTCCGCATTATCGTGGGGACGCTCTTTGAGGTCGGAATCGGACACTATGAGCCTGCGCATGTGGACGAGATCTTAGCGGCGCTGGACAGGCAGAAGGCCGGACCTACTATGCCTGCGGCCGGACTGATGCTCTATTCCTATGAAGAAGAGGAGCCATTCTGATGACCGATGGACTGTATATCAACATCATCTTTAATATCAGTGTTCTTGTCATGATCGCGACGGTGCTGACGAAGATCCCGCTTGTGGAGAAAGTGATCTCTGCGCAGGAGGATGCATCGCTCGGCGATCAGCTGATCCTTGGCGTCATTTTTGGCGCCTTCTGTATTTTTTCAACCTGTACGGGTATCCAGGTATCGGGTGCCATTCAAAATACGCGTGTCATGGGCGCGCTTGCGGGCGGCCTTTTAGGTGGTCCGGCGGTCGGCATTCCGGCTGCGATCATCGGAGCGACACATCGTTATCTTTATGAAGCAGGCAGCATGACCAGCATCGCCTGCACGTTTTCCACACTTTTCGAAGGTCTTTTGGGATCCGTTGTCTGGATTTTTTGCAGGAAACGTTCGCTGGCGCTTAAATCGCTTGCGGTTTTCTTTATCACAGCGACGGCTGAGATATTCCAGATGCTGTTCATTCTGGCGATCGCCAGGCCGTTTGACCAGGCGCTTATGATCGTGCGGATCTTGGCAGTGCCGATGATCGTATTCAATTCGCTTGGAATGGTTCTTTTTTTCTCTGTATTTAAAGACGTGAACACCAGACAAAGTCTGATGGCCTCCGACAAGATCCGTCTGGCTCTTCACATTGCGGAGCAGTGCCTGCCGTATATCCGGCACCGGAAACTGGAAGCCGAAAACTATCGTGATGTAGAGGCGATCATCAGGCAACTGTCCGACTGCGAAGAAGTTATTTTCGTCCCGATCGGGGAGGTATCTCCGTTTGAAGGGCGTGGATACGAATTTCCGGAAGAATTTGCAAAAGAGATCGATACACAGACAGCAACATGTCTTGTTACGAAGCGGGTGAAGCGCCCCGAAAAAGGGATTCTTTCAAAGATCCCCGCAATCTCGTTCAAACGCGTGGCGATCGGCGGCAGACTGACGGTCGGCACGGAAGGCTGGGCGTACTTAACACTTATTTTTTCACAGAAGATCACATCGCTGCAGGCGGAGAAGAACTTCGTTGAGGGCCTGGTAAAGTTTTTCTCAACTAACTATGAGCTCTACCAGGTCGAGATGCAGAAAAAACTGCGCGAGCAGGCGGAGTTCAAAGCCTTGCAG
>JAIKWO010000170.1 GCA_024684675.1 Lachnospiraceae bacterium | reverse complement strand
TCGTGCCCTTTTTTCAAAAGGCCCTTGACCATATCATAAAAAATGCGTTCCCCACCGCCCACGTACGGGTAGAAATGAGGAAGCACGAAACAGATCTTCATGTGTCTCTCCCCAAGGACTCGGCGTCCTTGAATTCACTTGTATTAAATGTTAAAATTGTACAAAAATATCCTACCATATTTGGTGGGATAAAACAAACGGAGAGAAAAGAATGGATCACACATTTTCGATCTCCGGGGACGGTATCATGATCACCCCGATGACCGCGCCGGAGAGCGAACTGTACAGGCAGCTTCGTAACAGGCCGGAGGTCCGCGCGCGCCTCTTTTCCCATGATGAGATCGGCAAAGAAGCGCAGGAAGCATGGTTTTCACGATATCTATCTAAGCCCGGCGACTACATGTTCACGGTTCGCAGCGAAGGCGGCACGTTCCTAGGCGCATGTGCTTTGTACGATGAAAAGGACGGCCGCGCAGAGTTCGGGCGGATCATCATCGATAAGAAAGCCGCCGGAAGGGGCGGCGTCGGATGCATCGCACTATCGCTTGTCTGCAGGCTTGCAAAGGAAAAGATGGGACTTCATAAGATCACGCTGGATCTTTATGAAGACAACGTGCCTGCGCGCAAGACATATGAGCGTGCAGGTTTTGTCAGAACCGGTCTGGAGTCCTCGGAAAAGGAGCCCGGTCGTATGATCCTATTCATGGAGAAAGAACTTTGAAAAGCGTTATCCTGGTAACATCGACATACAACGGAGCCGCTTATCTGCCGCAGCTTCTGGACAGCATCATGGCGCAGACGTACCCCGAACTGACACTTTACGTACGGGACGACGGTTCCAAAGACAACTCACTGCAGATCCTTCGCGACTACCGCGAGCGTTTTCCCGAAGGCAAGAAGATCGAGATCGTCAATGAAAAAGATGGCATATGGGAGAACAAGGGCTCCCATCAAAGCTACCGCTACCTCATTCAGAATCTTGGCATGGCAGACTATTATCTCTTCTGTGATCAGGACGATGTCTGGGATCCCCGCAAAGTCGAACGGGCTGTTGCGGCGATGGAACAGTACCCTGCAGAGACACCTGTTTTGTATGTACATAACTATTACGTATGCGACAGCGACTTAAACGTCGAGCACACCCTACCGGACAGACCGTCCGTTACGCCATCCGAGATGGAGCGGGTCTCACTGGCCCATGTCATCATGACAGGCACCTGGGGCGGTGTCGGCATGGCGCAGGGCTTCAACCGGAAACTGTTGGAGCAGGCTTTTTACAGCGGAGAGATCACTCCCAGCGTAGCAGTCGACTGCTGGATCTCCTGGGTCGTAGCCGGCATGAACGGCGCACTGACATACGACAGTGAACCGCTTGCATACTACAGGCGCCACCCCGGCACCTTTTCTTCGGGTGATCAGAACGGCCTCATCCGCTACCGCGACTGGTATCGTCACATGGATCGCCACTGCAGCAATATCGTAAACGGCATCCGCGATTACAGAAGGCTCTACCGTGACATGGTGTCGCCCGATAGGCAGCATTTTCTCGACCTCTTTGACGGCGGGAACCGTTTGAAAAAATGTTTCTATCCGCACAGGCTTCGTGCAAAGCTTACGGAAGAGATCGCGTTTCGGATCCTGATCCTGATCGGGAAGATCTAGGTTCACGTACATACATGCATCAAAACATAAAACAGAATCTATATTGGAAAGGGGTATTGCAATGAAGGTTTCAAATGAAATCCGTTACATCGGTGTGAACGATCATGACATCGACTTATTCGAAGGGCAGTATGAAGTGCCGCTCGGGATGGCGTACAACTCATATGTCATTTTAGACGAGAAGATCGCTGTCATGGATACGGTCGACCAAAACTACGGCGACGAATGGCTTGCGAATCTTGAAAAGGAGCTTGCCGGCAAGACGCCCGATTATCTGGTCGTACAGCACATGGAGCCGGATCACAGTGCGAACATTGTCGGCTTTATGGAAAAATATCCGCAGGCCACGGTCGTTGGCTCGCAGATGACGTTCAATTTTATGAAGAATTTTTACGGGAACGCATTTGAGGACAGACGCCGCATTGTCTCAGAAAGCGATACTCTGGAGCTCGGCAGGCATACACTGCACTTTGTGACGGCGCCGATGGTACACTGGCCCGAAGTCATCATGACATACGATGATGCGGACAAGGTGCTCTTTTCCGCAGACGGCTTCGGCAAGTTCGGCGCAAATGATGTGGAGGATCCCGAAGGCTGGGCATGCGAGGCGCGCAGGTACTATTTCGGCATCGTCGGCAAATACGGCGATAATGTACAGGCCGTTTTGAAAAAAGCTGCAGCCCTTGACATCAGGACGATCTGTCCGCTCCACGGTCCCGTTCTTTCGGAAAACCTGTCTTATTATCTGGATACCTACAACACCTGGTCATCCTATCAGCCGGAGAGCAAAGGCGTGCTCATTGCCTATACTTCCGTATACGGTCACACCAAGGAAGCAGTCGTAAAGCTTGCCGAAGCGCTTGCCGCAAAAGGCTGTCCGAAGGTATCGGTTATGGACCTTGCGCGCGATGATATGTTTGAGACGATCGAGGATGCCTTCCGCTACGATACGCTGGTCCTTGCGACCACAACCTACAACATGAGCATCTTCCCGTTCATGCGCACTTTTATTAACCACCTGGTTGAGCGAGGCTTTAAGAACCGCCGCGTTGCCCTGATCGAAAACGGCACCTGGGCGCCGCAGGCAGCACGCATCATGAAGGAAATGCTCACAGAGTGCAAGGATATCACCTTTGCGGAGAATTCCGTAAAGATCATGTCCGCGCTGAATGCGCAGAGCGAGGCAAGCCTTGCGGCACTGGCCGATGAGCTGGCAGCAGCTTACAAATGATAACACGCCGGGGAGTGCGGGAGAACGCGCTCCCGGCTGATACTTCCTAATCAAGAGGGATTATATGGCAGAAATAACCATCATCGTCAAGCAGGACGACGGCGACAAAGTGATCAAAGCCACTTCAGGCGCCAACCTGCTTTCGATCTTAAAAGAAAACAACATTCCGATCCACACGCCCTGCGGCGGATGCGGGTTCTGCACCTGCTGCAAAGTCGAGGTCTTCGGCAAGAACGGTTCAACCGAACTCCTCGCATGCCGCAACAGTATCTATGCGGACTGTACGATCCGCGTCGTACCGTTTCCGTAAGACACATCAAAAAACTCCCCAGCCGATCTGAACAGATCACGGGGAGTTTTCACTTTTTCCTTCTATTCCAGTTTCAGCTTATCAAACTGTTCGCGCTCAACGATCAGCATAAGTGTCTCGTCAGCGGAAAGCGGCCTGGCCGCATCGATCACCATATGCATGGCTGATTCGCCCTCCGCACGGATTCCGATCACATTTACACCGTAGGAAGCACGCAGATTCAAGTCCCGAAGCGACTTGCCCTGCCAAAGTGACGGCGTCTTTAATTCTACAAACGCATATTTCTCGTCCAGACGGACCATATCTTTGATGTTCGGTGTCATGATAAAAGATGCTAAGCGAACACCCATTTCCTTCTCCGGCTGGATAACTCTCGTCGCGCCGGCACGCTCCAGCAGGTACTTGTAGTTGTTGTTGTTG
>JAIKWO010000131.1 GCA_024684675.1 Lachnospiraceae bacterium | reverse complement strand
GCAAAGACCGAAACAACAAGTGCGACAGCAAGCGCCAGCACCGTCACCGCGAGCGCCAGGATAAAAGGCGACAGGATCGCAATGAGCAGACCGATGCAGACCCATTTCCATACATTCACCTGTTTTCCGGCGGCCTTCAGTACCGCCTTTGGTGTCTCCTCATCACTGCGGCCATCCGGTAAGATCCCGACCGCCGCATCATCCGAACCTGTTGCATCACGGCAGATGCTCTCCGCAAGCACAGCCGGATCACCGAGCGCTTCGATCACGCGCTCCTCGTCCTCTTTTCCGGCGTCATCCAGATAATCGTTATAATATTGAAGCGCGGCGTCACGCTCATCCGCAGGCGCATCGGCAAGCGCCGCCTCCAACGCGCGCATGAATTCTTCTCTTTTCATGCCTTCACTCCTCCTTCAAAAATCGCCGTGATCTTCCCGGCGTATTGCTTCCATTCCCCCTCATACGTTCCAAGCAGCTCTCTCCCGCGCGGTGTCAGCGAGTAGTAGCGCCTGTTGCGTCCGCAGAATTCCTTGTCGTAAACTTCCAGACAATCATCCTTCTGTAGTCGTCTGAGAACGGGATACAACGTGGAATCCGAGATCTCGATGACTTCCCGGACTTCCTGCGTGATCTTGTAACCGTATGTCCCTTCCGGATCACGTGACACGACAGACAGAACGATGGCATCCAGAAGCGCAGCTCCTGTGTTAAATACCATTTCCGCTCCTTTCTCACAATTCAGAAAAAATATGCGATAAGCACTAGTGCTTCTTTTCTAATATTATATCGCATATAATATTGATCTGTTCATTACTATACGCCGTATAATATTAGACTGTCAACAACTTTTATTTATTTTTTATTTTCTCTTAAGAAAGGTGTTATATGTTTACATAAATCCTACCATTGTGGTAGAGTATTTATACGTTTCTTCGACTTTCGCTCCTGCATTTTTCTTGCAAAGCAAAAATTTTATTTTTTTTATACAATTCTGATATCCACTCAAGAAATCCCCAATTTCCACAGAGTTATCCACATCCCCTTTCCGGTTGGTTCTCCCGGTCAACGCATAAAAAAAGAATCAAAACTTGCAAACGCCCGTTTTGATTCTGTTTTGGTTTCAAACAACTAGTACCACAGTCTTATAACATAAGCCGTTATTTGAAAAACATTATGTTTACCATGATGACACCCTTGTCAGATTACTGCTCCATCCGCTTCCAGAAAGAGGTTACAGTGTCTCCGACCATCCCGACGGAAGTAATCTGCAGGTTCTCCGCCCACTCGCGTGGCAAGAGCCCCTTGCGGATCCAATCACGCACACGATAGTCCAGGATCGCGACCACACCCGTATCTTCCGCCGTACGGATCACGCGTCCCGCTGCCTGCAGTACTTTATTGACACCTACAAAGCGATAGGCATAGTCAAATCCGTTACCGCCGGCCTCATCGAAATGATCCATCAGGATCTTCCGTTCATTGCAGACCTGCGGGATCCCCGCACCCACGATCACGGTGCCGATCAGGCTGTCATTCTTCAGGTCGATCCCTTCACTAAAGATTCCGCCCATCACGCAAAAGCCAAGAAGGTTCTTATCCGCCTCCCCTTCCGACGCACGAAAACGCTCCAAAAAGGCCTCTCGTCCTTCTTCCTTCATGTTCATCTCCTGCATGATGCATTCCTCACACGCAGGATCAAGGAACTTCGCTTCATATTGATCATACACATCCTGCATGAAACGATAGGACGGGAAAAAGATCATGTAATGCCCGGTCTTCTGCTTCGTGATCGTATGGATATAGGATGCGATCGATTCATATGTGAAAGCGCCGCGCGATGTATACTTTGTTGTCACATCATCTGCGATCAGGTGTAGACACCGCGACGGATCGAAAGTCGATTCCGCATAGACTTCGTAATCATCCGGCTCACCTCCGAGAAGCCCTTTATAATACTGAATCGGCAAAAGCGTTGCCGAAAAGAGCACCGTGCTCACACCGCGGTCCATGCAAGAACGCAGATTCAAAGAAGGATCCGTACAGAAGAGTTTTAACATAAATCGTCCGTCTTCCTGCATCTCGTCATAGATCACGTAGTGGTCATCCACAAGCTCATACATTTGGAGAAAATGTGACACGGTAAAGTATGCATTCAACAATTCCTTGCGAAGAAGCGGATCCACCTTGCGATCCCGATCCTCAAGAAAATCACTCATTGAAGAATGCAGGCGCATCAGCACGCGGAGCAGCGCATCAATACTCTCCAAAACAAGATAGTCTTCGCACTCCCGCTTGAGCGCAAGCATCTGCTTATTAACGGATTCCGCATTCTTGGAGATCCGTGTCGACTCCTCTTTCATCAGATTTTTAAGCGCAAGGAAATCTTCTTTATACAGCGATGCACTATACATGTCCCTTCCTCGTTCCAAAAGGTTGTGCGCCTCGTCAACAAGGAACAGGTAGTCACCCTTTTTCCCTTCCGCAAAAAATCGCTTCAGATACACATGCGGGTCGAAGAGATAGTTATAGTCGCAAATGATCCCGTCGCAAAACAGACTGATATCCAGCGCCAGTTCGAACGGGCAGACCCGAAACTTCTCTGCGTATTCACGAATGATCTCGCGTTCATAGTGGTCTTCGCTTGTCAGGATCTCGTAAAGCGCCTCGTTGATCCTGTCAAAATGTCCCTTTGCATAAGGACAGGCGACCGGATTACAGTCCATATTCTCGATCGCACAGATCTTTTCCTTTGCGGTAAGGGATACCGTATGGAATGAAAGGCCCTTGTCACGCAAGATCGAAAACGTTTCTTCCGCAACCGTTCCGGTCACGGTTTTTGCCGTCAGATAGAACAGGCGGTCCGCTTTTTCCTCTCCGATCGCCTTGATGGCCGGAAATACTGTAGAAATTGTCTTGCCGACACCGGTCGGTGCCTCAAGGAACAGTTTTCTCTTATGAACGATCGTGCTGTAGACATACGATGCAAGTTCCTTCTGTCCTTTCCTGTATGCAAACGGAAACTCCAGCAGGTGGATCGAAGCCTGCCGCGCGCAGCGACGGTCATACGTTAAGTCTGCCCATTGCCTGTAGGCTTCCATCAGAGACAAAAACCAGCTGCGAAGATCTTCATAGTTTTCTTCAAACACAAAAAAGCGCACTTCCTCCGTATCCATGTTGCAATACGTAAGGCGTACGCCGATCTTTTCAGTCGGATCCGTGCAGTTCATAAACGCATAGCATCTTGCCTGCGCCACATGCACCGGGATCGCTTCTTTCATTTTGTGGATGTCCGCATAGGTGCCCTTGATCTCGTCGATCGTATAGCCACCCTCCTCCTTGATGATGCCGTCCGCACGACCTTCAACAAGGATGGGAAAACGCGGCGTCTCATACGTGTAGGATAACGGCACTTCCGCGCGGTAATCACCGCCCATGCGACTCTGGATCATGCGGTGGATCCTGCTCCCCTCTGCCATCGCATTCTCGGCCGATGCACCGTGTCTGTTGTCAATATCGCCGCTGCGAAGGAGGAACTCCACCAGCATGCGGACCGAGATACGAATTTCCACAATATCCTCCAAATGAAAACGCTCTTACGGATAGTGTAGCCTATCAGCGTAAGAGCGTCAATTTGCGGTATTCTTTTATTCTTAGCAAGCAACCGAAAGTCTCTTCAGGAAACCTTCAAAACCTGCGTTGTATCCGTCATAGCGAACCGTCAGGTTCTTGGTCAGATCAAGACCATACACCCCTAAAATAGACTTCGCATCAACTGTGTAATGATTATAGAAAATGTCTATATCAAAACTACACTTTGTCGCCGCATCCACAAAGTCCGCAACCTGATCCGGACGTAATTTGATACTGCGTGTTACCATAAAAACCACTCCTCTTTAAAACCCAAAAACGATTTCATAATTTTTTCATTGGTACTTATTATACAGATTTTGCGTAGCGTGGCAATAGATGTATGAAAAAAAAAACACTACCTGTATGGCTTACAAACCGCTTGGGTTTACATATGTTGTAGTACCGAAAAGCGCAAGTTTTCCTTGCTTTACGCCACAAAATGGTTTTTAATAAGAAAGTAATATTTTTGAAAGGGAAGGTAACACCATGCTGCAAACCATCATTCCGGACGGTTACAAGTCCGCATTAAACCTGCATGATACCCAGGAGGGCATCAAAGCGGCCAAAGATTTTTTTGAAGTACTTTTAGCAGAGCGCCTGCACCTTCTTCGTGTATCCGCGCCTCTGTTCGTTGATCCGGCTTCCGGAATGAATGATAACTTAAACGGCGTCGAACGTCCGGTCGCATTCGAGATCAAGAATGACGATTCTCACACAGCCGAGATCGTGCACTCTCTGGCAAAATGGAAACGCTACGCACTGCACCGCTACGGCTTTAAGCCGGGCGAAGGTCTTTACACCGATATGGTTGCGATCCGTCGCGACGAGGAGACCGACAATATCCATTCCATCTATGTTGACCAGTGGGATTGGGAGAAGATCATCACAAAGGAAGAGCGTACCGTTGAAACGCTTCAGGAAACCGTCCGTGAGATCTACAAGGTTCTTCGCAAGACCGAAAAGTATATGGCGATCCGCTACGATTATATCGAAGAGATCCTGCCGCACGACATCACATTCGTGACCACACAGGAACTGATCGATCTCTATCCCGGCAAGACACCGAAGGAACGCGAGTATCTTTTCACCAAAGAGCACGGTGCGGTCTGCATGATGCAGATCGGCGACAAGCTCTCCGATGGCGAGCCGCATGACGGTCGCGCGCCGGACTATGATGATTGGGCGCTCAATGCCGACATCCTCGTATACTATCCGGTTCTGGATATTGCGCTGGAGCTTTCCTCTATGGGTATCCGTGTTGACGAGAACTCCCTAAAGACGCAGCTTGACAAAGCAGGCGTACCGGAACGTGCAAACCTCCCGTTCCAGAAAGCGATTCTGGAGAAGAGACTTCCGTACACGATCGGCGGCGGCATCGGCCAATCCCGCATCTGTATGTTCTTCCTGCGAAAAGCACACATCGGCGAGGTTCACTCCTCTCTCTGGCCCAAAGAAGTCACAAAATACATGGATGAAAAGGGCATCCAGCTGTTATAATACATAACAAGAAAGCCGACAGAGCACACGCTCTGCCGGCTTTTATGATGCCAAACGTTTCTTTATTTCTTCAAACTGTCCAGATAACTCTTCGACTCTGCTACAACCACACCGCTCAGTGCTACAAGTGCGATCAGGTTCGGAAGCGCCATGAGACCGTTAAAGATATCGGCGATCGTCCACACTGCGGAAACTGTCATGTAAGGACCGATCAGAAGCGCTACGATATAAAGCCAGCGATAGCCCTTCACAACACCCATCTTGCCGCCTGTCAGATATTCGATACAACGCTCGGAATAGTAATCCCAACCGAGGATCGTTGTGAATGCGAAAAATACCAGGCAAAGCATCAGGATGAAAGAGCCTGCCATTGCGGGAAGCGGAAGTCCCTCTGCAAACGCATAGTTTGTGATCTCGACACCTTCAAGACCATCCACATTGTGCGCGCCCGTTACAACGATCGAAAGACCGGTCAGGGAACAGATCACAATCGTATCGATGATCGTACCCATCATGGACACAAGACCCTGTTTTGCGGGAATATCCACTTTTGCTGCCGCAGCCGCAATCGGTGCGGAGCCAAGGCCTGCTTCGTTTGAGAAAATGCCGCGTGCGATACCTTTCTGCATAGCCAGAATGATCGCGCCAAGCGCGCCGCCTGCTGCCGCGCGGAGACCAAACGCGCTCTCTACGATCTCCTGAAGGGCTGCCGGGATCTTCCCTGCATTGCAGATCAGGATCACAATAGCGGATACCACATACAGAACTGCCATGAACGGCACGATAATCTGTGCCACGTTAGAAATTCTCTTTAAGCCGCCGATGATAACAAGGGCTGCAAATACTGCTACCAGAAGGCCACCGATCACAACCGCGATCGAATAGTCATTTCCGAGAAGCGATACCGTATTAACACTGTCGGGATCAAAGAAGTTCTTGATCGCGCTTGTAATACCGTTAATCTGTGTGAAAGTACCGATACCAAAAAGACCTACGCCAACGCCGAAAAATGCGAACAGCTTCGCAAGCCATTTCCAGCTCTTACCCATACCGTTTTCAATATAGAAGAACGGTCCGCCGAGGATATGTCCGTCTTCCGCTACCGTTCTGAACTTTACGGCGAGTAAACACTCCGCATATTTAGTCGCGGTTCCGACAAGTGCTGCGATCCACATCCAGAACATCGCGCCCGGACCGCCTGCAGCGATCGCTGTCGCCACGCCGACGATGTTACCGGTACCGATCGTTGCGGAAAGCGCCGTACAAAGCGCACCGAAACTGGATACTTCGCCGTGATTACCGTCGGAATCGTTCGCCGCGATATGTTTGATCGCCAGAACGAGCTTGGTAAACTGCAAGCCTTTGATGCGGATCGTCAGGAAAAGACCGGTCACCAGAATGATGACGATCAGGGGAACACCCCAGACGAAGTCGTCAATAGTTACGAGAAAATCAGTGAATGCTTCCATTGTTTTGAGTTCCATCCTCTCTTTTTGTAATAAAAAACGGACTAAGCCGCATGGCTTAGCCCTCCAGAGAAGAACACGCATATGATGTATGCTCTGTCCTTTTGCCTGAGAGATTAACAGGTCGCCCTGCCGTACACCTTCGGCGCTTTCAAGGCCGCTTTGCAGCCCCAAAGACTCTCCAGAGTGTGACTTTGCTGTCACGATTTAGAGCATAGCACAGAATAATGGGGTAGGCAACCATTTCCCCTCAAAAAATTTATATTTTGTTTAGAATTACGTTAACACTTTACAGCGTTGTCTAGGCAGAACGAATACAAGATCCGTTCTTTGACCGGTTTCCCCGTGATTCCGGACAGTGCACGCGCATAGTAATCAAGCTGCGTCTGATAGCGCCTCGGCAACTCAGACAGATCTTCTATGTGATCCGTCTTGTAATCAAGGATCACATAACCGTCATCTTCTTCCCAATATGCATCAATGATTCCCTGGATCAGGATCACCTCATCCTCAGGAAACCCGGGCTTCACCTCCGATGCGGGAAGTCCAAACATAAACTGCTTTTCACGAAAAAGGCATCCTTTTGCAGCAGCTGCTCTCATGCGCCTGCCTGCATCGGACGAAAGAAATCGCTCAATC
The DNA here is from genome assembly GCA_024684675.1 of Lachnospiraceae bacterium. Classification (GTDB taxonomy): domain Bacteria; phylum Bacillota; class Clostridia; order Lachnospirales; family Lachnospiraceae; genus VSOB01. Next base: position 22,011 of record JAIKWO010000131.1, on the reverse strand, counting down.
TTTGTTATGTTAACCACCGGCTCTTCAGAAGCCTTTGCGGCAGCCATTGCCGCATGATGGTCATCACGATCCGCAAAATCCATTTTTTCCATGGCAAGATGCATCGCGCTGCCATACGCGGAGCCGCTCACCTTTTCCTCTGTCCTTGCAAAGCGCGGTACATACGCATCCTTACTCTCCGAATCAAAGAGTTCCAGCACGCCTTCATTCTCTTCTTCAAGCTTTTGGATCTTGAGTTCCGATACCGTCGTCTTGGTATAGAGCTCTTTCAGATCCTCATGCGGATAGCGGTAAGAAAAGCGTTCGCGCCACTTTTCCGCTTTCGCATCATCTGCCTTCTCCCTGCCCGAAGCCAGAAACTCCTGCTTCCGAAGTTGCAGATCAACGGCATCATGGAGCATGGACTCAGTAAGATCGGCCGAATCGAGAATCGTCACGCGCTCCCAGATGGGCAGAACAAAGTCCAGATAGTTCGTACATTTTAAAGTGTAGGAATCCAAAAGGCGATGCGCCCGTTCATCATAGCCCGCAGCTGCCTTTGTGATCCTGCCATCCGGATCAGCCACGCAGGCCGTCATAATCAGCTTTTCCTTCGCGCGCGTCATGGCTACATACAGAAGACGGATCTCCTCGCCAAGCATCTCCCTGCGCATCTTTCTTTTGATCAGATTATAGACGATCGTCCTCCGTTTCAAACGCCTGTCCGGATAGATCGCATCGCATCCGCTCCCAAGCTCATCATCCAAAAGAAACGGATTCGTCTCATCCTTCGTATTAAAACGCTTATCCATTTTTGCAAGGATGCAAACGGGAAATTCCAGCCCCTTGCTCTTATGGATCGTCATCAGGCGAACCACGTTTGCGTACTCGTCCGTCGTATTCGCCTCGCCATTGTCGGTATCGAACTTATCCAGCTGATCGATATAGCGAATAAACTGAAAGAGACCGTATGCCCCGTTCTTTTCAAATTCGCCGGCGCGCTGCAGAAGCATATCAATATTCGCGGCGCGCTGCTCTCCTTCCGGAAAGGCCGCCTGGTATTCCCGGTATCCGGTCTCGGTCAGAATCTCCTGCAGAAGCTTCCTGATCGGCATATAGGTTGTTTTCTCCCTATAGCGCTCGATCCTTTGTAAAAACTGTGTACACTTTCCGCGAAGTGTCTCCGGTGCTGCCTGCAAAGCCGCGTATAGACTGCCTTCCGGACAGCCCGCTTTCAAAAGAGCCAGCTCCTCATCCGAGAACCCGCCGAGCACGGAATGCATCACACCAAAGAGCGGAATATCCTGCATCGGGTTATCCAGGACGCGGATGAAATTCATCAGCGTGCGAATCTCATCTGACTTAAAATATCCCTCTGTCGTCACGGCGTGTGCAGGGATCCCATACTGCGACAGAACATCGCGCAGTACCGAAAACCAGTTGCTACGTGAGAGAATTGCAATATCCGAAAAGCGGATCGAGCGCATCTGGCCGCTTTCCTTATCGTACACCTGCCCTTCCCGCATCAGTCTGACGATCCGGTTTGCGATCAGGCGTGCTTCCTGCTCGTCGCCGCTATCGCCGCTTTCCTTATCCTCCGTAAGCAGCAGACATTCTGTTTCCAGACCGGCCGCCTGCGGATACGGAGAATCCGGATTGGGATTGAGCCGTGCTTCCGCATCATATTCCACGCCTCCGACCGGCTCGTGCATGCATTTTTCAAAAATGCTGTTGATATCCGAAAGGACGTGCGCCCTGCTACGAAAATTCTGCTGCAGAATGATCTTGCGAAGAGACGCATCATCCGATTTATATGTCTTATACTTATCGATAAACAGCTGTGGCTTCGCCTGCCGGAATCGATAGATACTCTGCTTGACGTCACCGACCATGAATCGGTTATAATAGCGCGTTTCGGCCGGTGCCTTTTCTCCGGAGATCGCAGACAGGATAATCTCCTGCACCATACTGCTGTCCTGATACTCATCGATCATGATCTCTTTGAAAAAAGTTCGATAATCCTCGGCAACAGCGGTCGGCGCAAGGTCGCCGTCTTCATTCCTTGTAACCAGCACGGACAGCGCCAGATGCTCGATATCGGAAAAAGTCAGAAGGTTCTCCTCCCGCTTAGCCGCCATCGCGCGCTCCATGTAGGTCAGTGTCAGCTCTGCCAGCGTCTTCGTAATGTGGCGGCTCCTGTTCATATCTTCCAGAAACTCTTCGTCGCTTCTTGCCGTGAAATCCTCCCGCAGCTTCGTAAGGATTTCTTTCGCTGTATTATGAAGTGTCTTTGCACGTTCCTGCTTGGAAGGATCGACCGTATTCTGCGGCTTTTTGCGCGAAAGGTTCTGTATGATGTCAACTGTCAGTGCCTTTTTATATGCAAAAAAGGAAGACTTTCCTTCTATTGATTCCAGCGTTTCCAGCTCTGCCGCAAAGCCTGCGGCATACTGATCCGGTCCGTCACTGTCTTCGGCAAGAAGAAGCGCTTCTTCGAGCACCCTACGCATATTGCAAAGTCCACGGGAGATCTCCGCTAAAGCCGCACGCCCCCACTTACTGTCTTCAAACGCAGCCTGATCGAAAGGCGCCTTGCACTGCGCGATCTCTGCCTTTAGCCACGCCTCGGGGAACGGCTCATTATCCGCAAACCGAAGAAGTGTTCCGATCTGCTCTGCCAATGCCTTGTCATCCCCGCCCGGATGGAAGCATTCCACCGCGTCCAGAAAATCCGCATCCTCTTCGGCATACTTTTCTTCAAAAAGGGTCTGCAACGTCTCATCCATTAAAGGCTTCAATTCTTCTTCCGTCGCTGTGCGAAAAGCCGGATCAAGACCGATATCGTTAAAATTGTTGCGCAGGACAAAATTACAGAAACTGTCGATCGTAGAGACATGCGCATTGTGGATCAGTGTCATCTGCTTCTGTAAATGCAGATTGTCCGGCGATGCCAAAAGGCGCTCGCCAAATACCTTCGTGATACGCTCCCGCATCTCGGCCGCCGCCGCATTCGTAAAGGTCACGACAAGCATCCTGTCGATATCGGCTCCTTCTTCCACAAGGCGTACGATGCGTTCCACCAAAACGGCTGTCTTGCCGCTTCCTGCCGCTGCGGATACAAGGATATTGCAATCTCTGGCATCGAACACTTTTTGCTGATCGGCTGTATATGCTACGCTCATGCAAGTTCCTCCTTCATCCGTTCAATCGCATCCTCAGGCTTTTTCAGATTCCGCTTCTCACAGCCCGGCGTCTTGGCATGAAAGCCGCAAACAGCCTTGAACGGACAGTATTCGCAGGCTTCTTTTTTGTCATAAACACTTGGTTTTTTGTTAATATCACCGGATAGGATCCGCTGTCCGAAGGAGCGGATCTTTTGGCTTACATAATTCGAAATTACAGTAAGGTCATCCCCCGCGCAAAAAGCGGTTTTCGACACAGTTCCTTCAAAGGAAGGCTTCACATCATCACTGACAAGCCCCTTCATCTTCAGCTCATCGCGAATCATTCCGCTAATCTTCTCAGGATCCACCTCCGGACCGTCCTCTGAAATCATCGGATCGTACACGTGATAATAGAGCATCGCTGCCGGCACGACTTCCTTGTCCGGGTGCATCCTTTTCACATATTTCGTTGCCATGTCCGAATAGACGACAAGCTGAAGCTGCAGACCATGATAGATCGCAGCTACATCAACGGCATTGTTGCCTTTTTTATAATCAATGATCTTGACATAGACTTTGTCGGCGTCCTCGCAGAGATCAACGCGATCGATCCGCCCCGTCAGATGCATACGTTCCTTCTCGGACAGCTGCACATCAAGCTCCTCGGGCGTTCCGATCGAAGCAAAGCTTATCTCAAAATGCTTTGGTTCAAATCTGCCTTTCTGCAGATGTTCCTGCATAGTGAAAATGCTCCGTATGAGGATTCTTTTCACGCGCGTCAGCACATAGCGGTACTTCGCAGTTCGAAACAGGATCCCATCCCCATAGGTTGCCGCAGTCTCATCAAGCGCTTGCGTAAGAAGCGCTCGTCCCTGCTCTTTTGAAAAAGAGAACCAGCTGATGCCCTGCTCCGCAAGCAGTAGCGAGAATCGCTCCAGTGTCCCGTGAAAGAGCGTTCCGAGGTCATTTTCTTCAAAAGACAGCTCCTCCCGCTCTTTTAGCGCCAAGCCATATTGGAGAAAATAGTGATAACCGCACTGCGCAAACATCTCCAGTCTGCTGACACTCGCCGTCAGCCTGTCTCCATAAAGCGCTTTCGCGATCGTCTCGGAAAGCGGCGTGTCGATAAAACGATAGAATGCCGCACCGGCAAGCTCTGCAAGCCGCGCCGCCCCGTCTTTGGTATCTTCCAGCACAGACTTCAATGTAAAAATCTGCGCCGGCTCTTCTCCCTTTGCAAAGGCGCGGAGATCGTCTGCCAAAATGCGCATGCCGTCCCGTTTCTCTTCCAAATCATCTTCCAAAAGCTGATCGTTCTCGCTCATAACGGAAAGCATCGGAAACAGACTCTTTAATGTGCCGATCAGATACGCTGGGCGAATCGCATCACCGGATGCATTGACACCCGCATAGGAGACATACAGTCTCTCTGACGGCTTGGTCATATTCATATAGAGATAGAGCCTCTGGATATACATCTTTTGTCTGGGAGACGGAGACATCTCAAAGGCCCCACCCGTCAAAAACTCACGATCCAGATCCGAAATAAGGCCGCCGCTTCCGCTGCTTCCCGGGATATTGCCGTCATTGACGCCCACAAAGAAAAGCACTTTGATCTCGGAGAGCCTCGTGCGCTCCATATCACCCACAAGAACGCGATCCACATTCTGCGGGATCATGCCAATACGGATCTCACCAAAGCCGGCATCCAGAAGATCCGCGAAATCCGCCACGTTCATCTTCTCTTCACCGACAAGATCCATGATCTGATCCAAAAGCTCCATGACCTTCCGATAGATCTGCCCGTATTCCTTCTCTGCTGCCGCGTTCCCTTGCTCTTTGAAACGCGCCTCGTACGCGCAAAGCTTTTCATGGATACGGTTCTGCCGGATAAAGCCGTACAGATTACGGATGTGGTCCGCTACAGTCTTTGCCGGCTGCAACATGGGCTGCAAAAGCTCCATAAATGATTCCCGGTTCACATTCGCACGGGCAAGGCGCGCGACGCCCGTCTCATCGCTTCCACCGTAGACAAAAGCCTGTGACCAGGCCTTCTTTCCGCGGATCCCGTAGCGAAGCACATAGTTTTCCAATTCGTCCACTTCCCCGCGGGTCATATCAAGAAGGCCGCTTCGGAGAAAATGGAGCACCGCTTCGTACGTAAAGTCATAACGAAGAATTGCATATAGTCCGCGTATCAGTTCGATAAAAGGATTCAGTGTGATCCCCTTGGTCATATCAATATAGCCGGGGATGTCATAAAGAGCAAACTCCGCCTCCAGATCATCCGCATACGCTTCCAGATTGCCGCAGACCACCGCGATATCGCGGTATAAAAGCCCCTCTTTGCGCACGAGCCTGCGGATCGTGTTCGCCACATGGCGGATCTCACCGCGGATATTTTTAGCGCCGAATATTTCGATAACATCTGCTGTTTTATCAGGAAAACGCCTGTTTCGATAGCGAAACAGTTCCTTTTCAAGATGGGCGAGCGGCGCATTTTCGCCAAAACGATTCCCATTCGCGCCATTCACCAATACGGGCGGCAGGATCGGAATTCCAATCCGCTCTGCAATGCCCGCCAAATGCCGAACTGTTTTCTTACTGAGTGCAAAAAGCTTCTGCTCGCCATCATCCGCCATCGGGTCTTCCTCCGTGTCCATGATCACGGATACCATGACCTCCGATGATGCTTCCAGGATTCCTTCGATGACACTGTACTGAATAGGCGTAAAGCCCGTGAAGCCGTCAAACACAACGACCGCATCACGGATCAGGGAGGAATCCCGCACTTCCTGCGCCAGAAGACCCGTCCGTCCCTCCGTCGTAACAAATTTGCCGCCGATCTCCTCAAGGAACGCCAGATACATTTTTGCAAGATCGCGCATCTTATGGTAAAGCGAGCCTCTGCTCTTGCAAAAATCCACAAGCTCATCAATCCTGTCCGGACCGATCCCATATTGCATGAATTCAGAGATCGCACTCTTCACTTCATTGATATAGCCGGTGTATTTTAAGTGGCCGCCGATCACAGGCAGGTCATCCTTCATTTTTGCCGCAAGGCGTCGAAGTACCAGACTCTTGCCCGTATCATCAAGCACCGGATACGAGGGCGAACCATCATCCAGAACACGATGCGACAACCTTCCGAAACTCAGAACGTCAATGTTCATGATCCCGCCGCCCGGGTGGCGCATGACAAGTTCCTTCTGGATCTGCATCGTAAACTGATCCGGCACCACAATCAGGAACTGGCGCTCCGGCTCTTTGGCCGAACGCCTGATCACGGTCTCATACAGATATGTACTTTTTCCGGCTCCTGATGGGCCGATACAGAATTGAAGACTCATGGATGTCCCCTCCGGCGATCCGGTTGTCACGCAATTTTCATCATTTTGGCGGTTATCATTTGCTTATAATGTGATCTTCACCAGGTTCGTATACGCACCCTCGGTCTGCTCGTACTGAAGCGACTTGATTCTGCCAAGCAGCACCTTGTATGCCAGTTCATCCATCGTAGTTGCCGGGTCAAACGCTTTCCCGTTGTATTTAACGGTTACAACCGTCTCGTTCGATGCTGCGGAATACTCTGCCGTCATCTGAATCTTCGGATTATCCAATTCGGAGAGCAGGATGTGCTGGCACAATTCTTCCGCGACAGCCTGCATCTTCATGCATTCTGCCTTGACGATCCCGCTTCTGTAGCAGAAGTTCTCGATCTCGTTGTTCGCAGCCGGAAAATCATAATCCTTGCTGTCGATATCCAATGTCAGAACCTTGAGCTTACGGATAAAACGGATCGTGTTCTCTCTCTGCGGATTCTCAAAGATCTGCTCGGGTGTGCCGTCCTCGTAAATGCCACCTTCGTCCATGAAGAAAACGCGGTTCGAGATCTGTCTGGCAAACGCCATCTCGTGCGTTACGATCAAAAGTGTCTTGCCGCTCTTGGCAAGCTCACGAATTACGGCCTGCACTTCGCCTACCATGGTCGGGTCAAGTGCACTTGTCGGCTCATCAAAAAGAAGCGTATCCGGATCCATTGCAAGCGCACGCGCAATAGCTACACGCTGCTTCTGTCCGCCGGACAGCTCATCCGGATAGTTCATCGCCTTCTGCGCAAGACCGACGGTCTTTAAAAGTTCCATTCCCTTGTCATACGCTTCCTGCTTGCTCATTCCAAGGCGCTTAACCGGCGCATACATGATATTCTCGATGATCGTCTGATGGCCGAACAGGTTAAAGGACTGAAATACCATGCCCATCTTCTGTCTGACCAGATTGATATTGCAGTTTTTGGATGTAATATCCTCACCGTTAACGATGATCTGTCCGCCCGTCGGCTGCTCTAAGAGGTTCAGACACCTTAAAAAAGTTGACTTTCCGGTACCGGAAGGCCCGATGATCGCGATCACGTCTCCGTCCCGAATCACCGTATTCACGTCTTTTAAGGGGGTCACATTGTCATATTCTTTTCTCAGATTTCGTACTTCAATCATGGGTCTTTACCCCCTTTAAAAATTTCTTCTCTTTATTCTTTCTGGGATCGACGCCTGCAGTAAGCCATTTTACGATCGTTGTCAGGAGCGCTGCCAAGATAAAATAGAACACCGCCACGGAAATGATCGGGAAAAATGCTTCATACGTTCTGCTTCGCACGATATCACCCATCTTGGTCAGATCCTGCACAGCAATGTAGCCGACGATCGCCGTCGATTTGATCAGACTGACGATCTCACCTCGGTACGAACCCATGAAGAAACGTGCCGCCTGCGGCAGAACGATCTCAAAGAATGTCTGTCTGTCTGTAAAACCAAGTGCATAGGCTGCTTCTGTCTGTCCTCTGTCGACCGCATCAACACCCGCCTTCAGCATACCGAATACCGCCGCACCGAAGGTCAGTGAAAAGCCGATCACGGCAACCCACTCGCCCTCAATCGACGATTTACCGAACACGATATAGTAAAGGATCATCAAAAGGACGACCATCGGCATCCCCTGAATAAGCCAGATCATGAAATTCGTGACGGTGTTTGCGAAGCGTTTGCCTTTGCGGCACCACATAAATACAACAAAACCGAGTGCCGTTCCGAAAATCACGGAAAGTACCGTAATAAAGAGCGTCACGCCGATACCCTGCGCAAACAGCACATATCTGTCTTCTTTGATAAACGTTTTCTCAAAGCTTGCTTTGATCTGCTCGATTGGGTTGCCGCCTGCCGCTGCATCAGCCTTTAAGACCGCCATCACGGTACCGCCCGAAAAATACGGATCGGAGAAGTTCACGCTCTCTGCGCGCTCCGATGTGATCGTAATACCGGATGCGGCAAAATTCACCTTTCCTGTTTTAACGGCCGGGATCGTTGCATCAAGACTCATTACCTCAACGTGCAGACCATAGCCATACTCCTTGCAGAAAAGGGTCGCCAGATCGACATCCAGTCCCACAACCTTGTTGTTTTTGTAGAAATTGAATGGCGGATATGCCCCTTCCGTTGCAAGTACAAGCGTGCCGTTCGTTGCCGGAAGATCCTCATAGCCGGACGGAACCTGCTTGGATTCGTCATCGTCAAACCATACATTGCGGATCTTCTCCAGCGTACCGTCAGCCTTGACCATTTCAAGAAAAGCATTGAATTCATCGCGAAGCGCGTCGCCCTTGCCATCCTTCGGGAAAATGAATCCGAAATCAAAATGATCCAGCCTCTCATCCAGGATCGTAACACTCGGCTCTTCCTTCATCGTCACAAGAAGCTGTGGCTCATCACCGGGAAACGCATCGATCTTCCCCGTTTTGAGTGCCCCTACAAGATCCGGAAGCGAATTGAAATATTCGAACTTCGCATTCGGCAGCTGCTTGGCCGTAAGTGCATCAAAGTTGGTTCCGGTCTGGATTCCGATCGTCTTGTCCTGCAGCTCGTTAAGTGTGGTAAAAGCGCCCTCACTCTCCTGCGCGGTATCCTTCTTCATGCCACAGGATACGAGCATCAGACCGATCACGATCGCCATCGGAATGACCCATAATCTTGGTTTCGTTCGCATGGATATTAAATCCCCCTTTAATAATATTGATATCATTACAGGCTGTTCAGCACACCGTCCAGCCCGTCCTTTTCATAAATACTGCGGTAATATGTCAGTTCACCCCGAATGATCTCGTCAATCACCTGCATGCCAAGGAGCTCCACAGGCGCCTTGTCATCCGTCATGACCAGATCGCCGGGGCTATACATGTTCAGGCTTGCCTGCACCGTTTTCATCATCGCGGCAAGTTCCGGATTCGTCTCCTCTGCAACCCCACGCTCGAACAGCGTCATCATCTGTGCATCACCCGCAAAAAGCTCGCGATTGGTCGAGCGCTCCACGTCCACGGTCGCCACCGAGGGAAATACTTGCGAGATCGTATCTGCCAGATACTGGTTGATGTTGCCCTCGCTCTGCCCGCGCATGTTCATATTGACGACCATGACACCGTTCGGCTTCAAATGTTCCTTCACCATCGAAAAGAATTCCACCGTCGACATCTGAAACGGGATCGTGATGTCCTGATACGCATCGACCATGATCACATCGTACTTCTTATCAATTGCCTGCAGATACGCCCGCCCGTCATATGTCGTCACCGGCACTTCCTCATCCAGAGAAAAGTATTCCCGCGACAGATCCACGATCTTGCCGTCGATCTCGACACCCTCAATGTTCACATTGTCAAAATAGCGCCTGCACTGCGTCGCATATGTTCCGGTCCCCATGCCGAGGATCAGAATATCTGCGCTGCTCTTGCCGGAGATATCCGCCATGTAAGGCGCTGCCATCGCATAGTCGTAGTACATTCCCGTAAGGCCGGGATCTTTTTTCAAAATCGACTGCACGCCAAACATCACGTTCGTTGAGAGGATGACGTCACTTTCCGTCTCCTTGACTTGCAGATAATTATAGACGGACTCTCCTTCGTAGGTGAGATTCTTCTCCCAGAAAGCAAAGCTGTCCGAATGCCCGCATATACAGCAGAGCAGGAACAGCAGAACCGCTGCGAAAAAGAGCGGCTTTCTTCTAGGCTGTCCGGGCATCTGTCTGCCGACCGTAAAAAAATAGATACCGGAAAGGATCAGAAGAATCCCCGAAAAAATCAGAAAGGTGATCGATGTACCGACTGCCGGGATCGTCACAAATGTCGGCAGAAACGTTCCGATGATGCTGCCGACCGTATTGAACGCCCCAAGCGTTCCGACGATCCTACCGTTATCGTCTAAATTGTTCATCGTGTATTTGACAAGAGACGGCGTTACCGTCCCAAGCAGAAACAGCGGGAACACAAAGATGATCATGCAGGCTGCGAAAGCCGCGATCACAAGGAAGTGCGTGCTAACGGTCAGAACCAGAAGTCCCGTGATCGCCAGGATCACATATTTGCCGACTGCCGGGATCAGACCGATCCAGATTGCGGCAAAGATGATGCGTTTAAACAAACGATCCGGATTGGCATCCTTATCCGCCGTCTTGCCGCCATAGATATTGCCGAGCGCCATCGCGATCATGATCGTACCGATGATGATCGTCCAGACGATCTGCGACGAACTGAAATAGGGAGCCAAAAGTCTGCTGGCTCCAAGCTCTACGGCCATTACGGCCATGCCTGCAAAGAACTCCGTCACATACAGAAACAGATTTCTGTGCAGGATCGATTGCTGCTCGTTCATGAAAATACTCTCCCAAAATGATTGAAATGTCCTGCTACAGTATACCATATTTACCCGCGTTCCAAGAAGGTTAAATATACAAAAAGACGACGCCGGAAGGCGCCGTCTTTATCTTGTTATATCTGAATTTAATATTTACATTTTATGCGTTACGCCGCCCACTATGCATTCTTCTTTCCGGAAAGAAGCTTGTTCACAATGATGCCAAGAATCAGCGCCGTTGCGACAGAAGTGATCGTGATATTGCCAAAGTGGAGCGAGAGACCGCCTATACCGGAGATCAGGATCACGGATACAACGAACAGGTTACGGTTCTCGCTGAGGTCAACCGTCTGTACCATCTTCAGACCGGATACTGCGATGAAACCGTACAGTGTCATGCAGACACCGCCCATTACGCAGGACGGGATCGCGCTGAGGAATGCAATAACAGGTGCTATGAATGAGAACAGGATCGCAAGGAACGCTGTTGCAATGATCGTTACGACAGATGCATTTCTTGTGATCGCAACGCAGGCAATGGACTCACCGTATGTGGTGTTCGGGCAGCCGCCGAATACCGCGCCGATCGCAGAACCGATACCGTCACCGAGAAGTGTTCTGTGAAGGCCGGGCTCTTTTAACAGATCTGCATCAATAATGGAAGAAATATTCTTGTGGTCAGCTACATGCTCAGCGAATACAACGAAGGATACCGGAACATATGCTGCAAACAGAGTACCGATGTACGCCGCATCAATCTGTTTAAAACCATCACATGCTGCCGCGAAGGTAAAGGTCGGCACGCTGAAGAATGTCGAGAATGTAACGCCGTCTGCAAGGAGTGCCGTGATCGGACTGAAATCACAGATCATCAGCTCTGTATTGCCTGTGCTCATGCCAATGAAGGTGAAAACAGCTGCAAGCGCATATCCTGCAAGGATACCGATGATAAACGGGATCAGCTTCAGTCTTCTGCCGCCGTATGTGGAGCAGAGTGTTACAACCAGCATGGTCACAAGACCGCAAAGGATCGCGATCAATGTCGAACCGCCCTCTACGTTGGGTCTCTGCAGATCGCCTACTGCGCTGCCTGCAAGGGAAAGACCGATGATGGCAACGGTGGGACCGATTACAACTGCCGGCATCAGCTTATTGATCCAGTCTACGCCGACTGCCTTTACAATCGCTGCAATGATCGCATATACAAGTCCCGCCATAATGGCACCGACGATCAGACCGGCATAGCCTGCTTCCATGGATACCGCGCCTGCGAAAGCCGCTGCCATGGATCCCAGGAAAGCAAAGGAAGAACCAAGGAATACAGGGCTCTTAGCCTTTGTAAATAATACATAAACGAGTGTTCCGACGCCCGCACCGAAAAGTGCCGCAGCGATACTCATGTTGCTGCCCGTTGCGCTGTTTGTGATAACAGGTACCGCAATGGTAGCCGCCATGATCGCAAGGAGTTGCTGGAACGCAAATACTACGAGTTTCTTTTTGCCCGGCTTGTCAGCCACGTTGTAAAGCATGTTCATATTTTCCTCCATTCTGCATTCACCGATGCAATTTAATGATTGATATTATCCGAAAAGTTCTACCGCCATAGATGATTCATAAGGCGGGAGCTTCACGGCAATATGCTCGCTTTTGGATGTAGGCACGTTCTTGCCTACAAAATCGCCACGGATCGGCAATTCTCTATGCCCTCTGTCGATCAGAACCGCCAGTTGGATCGCTGCGGGGCGTCCGTGCTTCATGACTGCCTCCAGCGCAGCGCGCGCCGTTCTGCCGGTGTAAAGCACATCATCCACAAGGATCACGATGCGGTCATTCACATCAAACGGGATCTGCGACTCATGAATGACGGGCTCGTCGGAATCGTGCATCATGTCATCACGGTAGTATGTAATATCGATTGTACCGTAGTCCACATCCGTGCCCTCGATCTGTGCGATATTCTCCGCAATAATATGTGCGAGCGGAGCACCTCGGCGCTTGATGCCGATCAGGCAGATCCTGTCCGGACCGTTGTTCTTTTCAAGGATTTCATGAGAGATCCGCTTAAGGGCTCTGCCGATAGCAGCTTCATCCATGATCGTTGCCTTATATTCTGACATAAAAAAAATCCTCCCGATGCACGGAAGGTTACCAAAAACAGGTATGCGAAATGCGCATACTCCCTCTATCTCACCCTTGCCGGCATCTCAGTACCATTCTTAAAAGGATCTTTGTTGAAGTTATTATTTCATACATTTAGTGGTTTGTAAACAAATACAATACAAGGTTTTGTGCTTTGTTTTCTGTAATCAAAATCCATTCGTATGAATTGATTGATAATTTCAAACGGATGTGATAATATGGAAACGACCCGTCAGGTCAACGAAGGGGGATATCATGAACGAGAAGTTCTTTGACTTGAAAAAGGAGAAACAGGATCGCATCATCAATGCGGCACTCAATCAGTTTTCACAATGCGGCTATAAACAGGCATCAACAGATACGATCGTTGCCGAGGCCGGCATCAGTAAGGGACTTCTGTTTCATTACTTCATCAGTAAAGAAGGCCTGTACGATTTTCTCTACGGCTACAGTCTGAAATATATGAACATGGAGCTACAACCGGAATCCGCACCCGAAGGCGAAAGCTTCTTTGATACCAGAAGGCGGATCGAAGAAGGACGCGTAAGTGTTATGAAGAACTTCCCACGCATGCCGCTCTTTTTGATCAGAGCTGTACGGGATACGGATCCCGTCGCACAAAATGTAATTCGCGAAGCTTCTGATTCCTATGATTCGATCATGGGACGTTTTTACGCAAAGGCATCGAAGGACGGGTTAAAGCTGCCGACAGACCGCCTCATCTACATCACCGACCAGACACTGAACGGTCTGATGGAGAAGCACCTCAGACAGGAGACATTCACCCCCGGCGCATATCGGAACGAAGCGCTCTCATATCTGCAGGATATTGCGTTGGTGGCAGGCGCTTAAAAGAAATGAAGCGGGCATAGCCCGGAAAGGAGCCCATTATGGCAAAAGGATTCGGAAAATTTCTACTCACGGTGACAGCGCTCGGCGTTGCAGCTGCAGGAGCATACTACTATCTGGAAAAAAACGGCATGCTTCCGAAGAACGCGCTCCGCTACAATCCCGATGACGAGGATGAGGATTTCGATCATTTTGAAGATGATGATCTCGAAAAGGAACGTTCTTATTTTACTTTAGATCCGGAAGAAGGCGGCAACGAAGGAAACGGTGATGCGCCGGCAGGAGATGCACCGCGTACGGAAGAGTATTTTAATGATGAAACAAAAGAAGAGGGCTGATCCCTCTTCTTTTTCTTTACACTCTTTATGATTTTAATTCTGCAATCTTATCTTTCAGATCGTGCGCACGTTCCTTGATCCTGGAGCGGCCACCGCGAGCGATCACACCGGATATTAATTTGGACGCTTCATCGTACTCACCGAACGTGACATGAAGAGATGCGACCAGATAATCCACCGTCAGCTCATCCATCCCGCAAAGCGGATAGGATTCTTTGAGGTTCGCCGACTTAAAACCGTCGCGCGCACGCATCAGAAATTCTTTTTCCTTCTCCTCCAGCGCTGCCCTCGTATTCGGCTTTTTCCCACCGAGAGCCTGTCTCCATCCGCGAAGGAGCCATGCGATCTTCAGGCACAAATATGCTTTCTCACTATCGGGTCCCTGCTTTGCGTAGCAGCAGCAAAGCGCCTGCTTATAGCGGTCAAGCGCATCCTGATAAGAGAGCACCGTATCGGAACTCATGGACGGGTCAAAAAAATTCGGGCCTTCGTATTCTCTATAGTACTTCTTCTGCACCTGCGTTACGGGGCCGAAGCTTCTTGCGATCGTTCCGTAGCCACAGGCAGGACACATGATCACATCATATTTGACCGTGTCGATCCCTTCATGGATCGGGCGAAGATCATCATCGGATCCGATCATACGCGCCTTTCCGGTTTTGAGCGTCATGTTCTTGAAGCTGTTGCCACACATCGGACACTCAAACTTTTTGGGAAATACATAGTCCGTGTCTTTCTCGCAGTAACCTGTCTGCTTTGCCATAACATCTCCTCCTATTTGGGAAGTACATATGAGCTCTTCAGTGACACAATCCTGTTAAATACCGGTTCACCCGGCTTGCTGTCCTTAAAGTCTGCACAGAAGAATCCCTGCCTTACAAACTGGAAGCTTTCAAATGCCTTTGCTTCTTTGAGCGCAGGCTCCAGGCGACACTCCGTAAGCGTCGTCAAAGAATTCGGATTGAGGTTCAGGCTTCCGTCTGCGTTATAAACACCCTTTTCTTCGTCAATGATGTTTTCATAGAGACGCACCGTCGCTTTGACGGATTCCTTGACGGATACCCAATGAATCGTCCCCTTTACTTTCCTGCCGTCCGGGCTGTTGCCGCCTTTGGATGCGGGATCATAGGTACAGTGGATCACTGTAATATTACCGTCTGCATCCTTTTCGCAGCCTGTACATTTAACAAAATATGCATGCATCAGGCGCACTTCATTGCCGGGGAACATGCGGAAATATTTTTTCGGAGGCTCCTCCATGAAGTCTTCGCGCTCGATGTAGAGCTCTTTTCCGAAGGGTACCTTCCTTGAACCGAGCGATTCGTTCTCTAAGTTGTTGACAACGGTAAGCTCCTCTGTCTGGTCATCCGGATAGTTATCGATCACAAGCTTTACGGGATCAAGAACCGCCATCATACGAGGACGCTTCATCTTCAGATCCTCGCGGATGCAATACTCAAGTGCCGGATACTCGGCGATCGAATTGGCCTTGGATACACCGCACAACTCCACAAAACGCTGAATGGACTCAGGTGTGAAGCCGCGTCTTCGAAGCGCTGCGATCGAAACAAGACGCGGGTCGTCCCAGCCGTCTACGATTCCATCCTCAACCAGCTTCTTGATATAGCGCTTGCCTGTAACGACATCTTTCAGATAAAGCTTTGCAAACTCGATCTGCTTCGGCGTCTCTTCCGGTCTGTTCTTATAGCCGAGTTCGATCAAGGTCCAGTCATAAAGCGGTCTGTGATCTTCAAACTCCAATGTACAGATGGAATGTGTGATCCCTTCGATCGCATCTTCGATCGGATGTGCAAAATCGTACATCGGATAAATGCACCACTGATCGCCCGTATTGTGGTGTGTCATATGCGCCACACGGTAGATGACAGGATCACGCATGTTCATGTTGGGCGATGCCATATCGATCCTTGCACGGAGCACTTTGGAACCGTCCTCAAACTTGCCGCTCTTCATATCTTCAAAAAGCTGCAGATTCTCTTCAATGCTTCTTGCTGTGCCGGGATCTTCCTTGCCGGGCTCCGTGAGCGTTCCGCGATATGCACGGATCTCATCGGCAGTCAGGTCGGATACATACGCCTTGCCCTTTTTGATCAGCTTTACGGCACCTTCATACATCTGGGGGAAATAGTTGGATGCGTAATAGAGACGATCCTCCCAGTCGGCACCGAGCCATTCGATATCTTTCTTGATGGATTCAACGAATTCGATCTTCTCCTTGGTCGGGTTCGTATCGTCAAATCGCATGTTGAATTTGCCGTTGTACTTTTGGGACAAGCCATAGTTCAAAAGAATGCTCTTGGCATGTCCGATATGCAGATAACCGTTCGGTTCGGGCGGAAATCTTGTTACCACCGTGTCGCAAATCCCTTCCGCGAGATCCTTTTCAATGATCTGCTCGATAAAATTCTTGGAGACGATCTCCTTCTCGCCTTCCGGCATTTCTTTTACTTCTTCTGCCATTTATCCTTCTACCTTTTCTGAATGATCTTGTATAATGTATTTCTGCTCGAACTCTTCTTTGGAAAGCGGTCTGTCATAGTAGAAGCCCTGAATCATGCTGACATGAATATCGTCTAATGCTTCAAGCTGCTCCTTTGTTTCGATACCTTCTACGCAGACATGAACACCGATCGCATCAGCCAGCTGGCTGACCATTCGGATGAATGCCTTCAAATAATTGTCGTGATCGAGCTGATTGACAAAACTCTGGTCGATCTTGATCACATCAAGCGGGATCTCTCGCAAATGATTCAGCGACGAATAGCCCGTACCGAAATCGTCGAGCGCGATCCGAACACCAAGCGACTTGATCCTGTTTAAAATGATCTTCATACGCTCCATATCGTTGATCGCAAGGCTCTCTGTTACTTCAAGCGTCAGGTTCCTGGGTTCAATCGCTGTCTCTGCGATCGCGCATTTCACGATATCAAAAATATCGTTCTGCAAAAGTTGAACGACCGACAGGTTGACATTTACCTTGAAATCGGCGTACCCCGCATCATTCCAACGTTTGCACTCCCGGCAAGCTTCAATCAACACGTGATTGCCGATCGGATTGATGAGTCCTAAGTATTCTGCGAGCGGAATAAACTCGGCCGGTGAGATAAACCCAAGTTCCGAGCTGTTCCACCTGATCAGCGCCTCTGCGCCGCAGCAGATCGGATGATCCTGATCCACACGGAAGATCGGCTGATAGTAGATCTCAAACCCTTTAAATCCGTCGACGGTGGCATCACGCATATTTTTCTCCATATCCAGACGTTTATTGGATGTGGACTCGATGCCGTCGGAATAAAATACAGCGCGATTCTTGCCGGCCTTCTTGGCCTCATACATCGCGATATCGGCTTTCTTGATCAGTTCCTGCACACCGTCACCGGCTGTCGGGAACTCAACGACGCCCATACTCATCGTACAGTAGTAGTCGCTATCCTGCAAAAACCATGGCTTGTCAAAAATATCCTTGACACTCTCGATCACTTTTTCATACTGATCGCCCATTTTAGGCGGAACAATAATGACAAATTCGTCGCCGCCCATTCGATAACATGTGTTTTCAATTCCGCGGATCCGCTTAAAACCGTGCGAGATCGCCTTCAGCAGGATATCCCCGTACTGGTGTCCCAGTCCGTCATTGATATGCTTGAAATCATCGAGGTCAAGGTACAAAAGGACGCCGGTTCGGTCGTCTCTCTTGGCCTCATCTATGTAATGAGCAAGATCCCTCTCGCAGCAAAGTCTGTTATACAGACCTGTCAGGAAATCGGTGTAAGCCTGCTGCTCGATCTTGTTCTGGTATACCTTTTTATCTGTGATATCATACAGCGCATAGAGATTCGCTGCCTGTCCGTCAACCCACTTGATCGTCGTGCAATACAGATCGTACCAGTGATGTTTTCTCTCATGAAAAAGCTCCTGCTTATCCGTCTGCCACTCACCCATTGTCGCGTCGGAAAGAAGATCGTCAAGCGTATTCTTCTCCAGCTCATCCGCAAAAATGGAGCGCATGGTCTGATTTGCGAAAAGCATCCTGCCGCTCTCTTTGTCTTTGACATAGATTGCATTGCCGGAATTATCGAGGATCGCTTCCAGCGCCGCATAGGAGCTTGCCAGCGAATTCTTCTGGGTACGCCTGACAACGACACTCTGCATGATCCGGATCGCATTGCCGATGAATTTCACATCTTCCGTCGCCCAGTTCCGGCTTCCCGCCTCACCGAATGCAACGTACATGACAGGCGCATTGTTGACAATGATCGGTGCGATCACGCTCGCTTTCACTTCAAGGTCTTCGAAAAAGGGGCGCTCCTCCGCTGTCAGCTTCGCATCGTCCGAGATCACGATCATCTTGTCGCCCTGCAAAATGGAATGACGGGGCAAATTCTTGGTCCGGTTAAAGTGAAAAACTCTGCTCGCGGATGTCCACTGCGCGATCACGTCTGCCAGATCTTCATGTACTCGGAAAATATATCCTGATGTAACATTCAAAAAGTCGCCGACGATCGTCAGAATCCTTTGCAGGACAACTTCTACAACCTCATCGTTCTCCAAAAGCTGAACGATCTCGGCCATCGCACCGGCACGCCGCAACGATGCGGTCATCTCCCGCTCCGTAAAGCGGCTTCGCAAATTTTCGGATTCAACACCCTTGTAAAAATCGTTGTAACTTGCGAACTTCCAGCTGATATCCCGTAAAAAGATCAGTGCCGCGTACAGCTTTTCTTCCGATGCAACACGCGGAAAATCAGGTCGAAGCCCTGCCGCTTCAGGGTCTGTGACTGCCATCACCATCCATATCGCCAAAAGCTTTCCGTTATTACGAATTGCCTGTGCAATGATCGAAACACCGGAAACGGAAGTGTCATCCACAATCTGATCTTCCGCCACACTGACAGCCATCTCCTTGCGGGCACGGCCAAGCGTATCGCGACCGACAGTATCTAAAAGCACCAGCTTATCCGCCTCAACTCCGGACATTCTTGACAGAAACTGCCCATCCGGCGCCACGCAATAAAGGAAGAGATTGGTGATCGCAAAAAACTTATCCTGTATCTTTTCTAGGTCCTGATCCCGTTCAAAACCGATAAAATTCAACACTGTAGCCCCCACAAAAAACTCCAATTAATTTTACTTGAAATCCTTGCTTTTTGCAAGAGAAAACGGCTCGCACAAGGGTGCGGGCCGCGCAATTCTACAGTTTTTTCTCCGGGATACAAATGATATACGCAAGCGATGTAACTAGGAGAATATACGGGTACAGAAGGTTCGGTAAAATCTCAAACGCAGATGTGGGATTCCCCAGCTCTGCCGTGATCGATACGGCAACAAGCACCTGCGCGCCGTACGGGATCACACCCTGGAAGATGCAGGAAAAAGTGTCCAAAAGCGATGCGCTTCGCCTCGGTGAGATGCCGTATTCCTCCGCAATCTCCTTTGCGATCGGATTCACGGTCACGATCGCTACGGTATTGTTCGCTGTTGCGATATCCATTGCACCCACAAGAAGACCGATGCCGAGCATTCCGCCCTTTTTCCCATGGAAAACTTTACGGATCAATCCAAGAAGTGCAGTAAAACCACCGTTATACGCAATGATGGCACAGATTGCGGACACCAGAATCGCAACCATTGATGTCTCAAACATACCGGAAACGCCTGCACCCATCCGAGGGAGCAGCTCTGCCGGAGGCAACGCGCCGGTGGAAAGCATGATCACGCTACCGGAAAGGATCCCGATGAGCAGCACAACAAATACGTTCAATCCGGCAACGCCGCCCGCCAAAACGATGATGTATGGGATCAACTGAATCAGATTGTAGTTGCCGATCACCCGCTCGCCCGTCTGCTCACCAAGTGATTTAACGAGAATGATCACCGCCGTAATGACCGCCGCCGGAAGTGCAATCGCAAAGTTTGTCCTGAATTTATCCCGCATCGCGCATCCCTGTCCGTTGCAGGCTGCAATCGTCGTATCGGAAATAAAGGACAGATTATCCCCGAACATTGCGCCACCCACGATCGTTCCGACGCAAAATGCCGTACTGAAGCCGGATCCCGACGCGACCGCCACCGCAATCGGCGCAAGTAATGTGATCGTGCCGACGCTCGTGCCCATTGCAAGCGATACAAACGTACTTACGATAAAAAGCACAACGACCGCGTATTCCGCCGGAATCAGCGACAAGAGAAAATATGCTGCGCTCTCGGCGCTGTTCCTGCCGACAACGCCGACAAAAATACCTGCCGTCATAAAGATCAGGATCATCGTGATGATATTCTTATCGCCGACACCTTTTGCCATCAGCGAAAGCTTCCCATCAAACGTCAGATCCGATCTTTGCAGGCACGCTACAAGAAGTGCGATCAAAAAGATCACGACTACAGGAATATTGTAAAATCCCATGGGGATCTTCAGTACATATTCAAACAGGATACCGAGCCCCAGATACAGTAGTACGAACACCCCGATCGGAAGGAGTGCCGCCATGTTTTCCTTTTTATCCATATTGCAAATACCTCCGCTTATTATTATACCACAGGAATAGAAACACACCCTTACCAAAAAATCGATGGTGCGAAAGCCGGGCATATCGCGCTTTTCGTCCTCATTACAATATATTGTATGTTTAAATTATTTCGACAATAAAACGTGTAGTTGCGAAAGTTTCAAAAAATATCTACAATTATAAAGAAACGTAATAAATAAGCAAGCACATGATCAAGCTTTCTTTTAAATGAGGAGGACACAAAATGAGAAAAAAACTTCTGGCAGCTGTTCTCGGCATTGCAATGCTGCTCGGAACACAGATGACCGCATTGGCAGCGGAATGGGATTACAATTTCTACCCCGATTATGAAGACTATGGCGATATCACGGTTCGCATCACAACTTCCACACCGACACCTCAGGCCGGCTCCGTGATCACCGTGAAGATTGTTAAAGATGCTCTGGATCCGGATGTAAGGGCGTTCGGTTTTGAGACAGCCGGCAGCGTAATGGTAAAAGATGCAACAGGACGTACGATCATAGAAACCAGCAGAATGGCCGGTGATCCGATCGCGGTTTACTCCAATACGATCCCGTTTACCTACACGCTCCAGAATGCAGAGTCCGCCAATCACCCTGTTGAGATCAGCCTCGCTACCTTCTTCGGCGGCAGATGGGTGATCGACTGGACACCGGACGGCAGAATGGGCTATTCAAGCTATGACGGATCCACATTCACCGAAATCAATAACGGTCGCGATACTGTAACAAAGATCAGCTAGATCAGAATTAAAAAACGCAGAAAAAAGAGGGTCACAACCGTGACCCTCTTCTTATTATCTGTCTTATTTGTACATCTCAGGCTTCTCGATCGTCTCGATCTTGTGGAACCGGCTTGTACCACGGGAAGCATTGAGTGCATCGCCTGCTACGCATGCTACATAGCCATCCCAAGCGGACGGACCTGTAAGCTTGCCTTCTTCGATGGATTTAACCCAACCGCAGAACTCGATGTCGTAAGCTTCGATGAAACGCTCTTTCCAGTCTGTCATGATCGGCATCTGCTCGGAAGGATTTACAACATCCCAGCCTGCTGCACGGGAACGACGAACAACTGCATAAGGATCCGGAAGTTTAACGGTACCCTTCTCGCAGACAACTTCGCACTGGATATCGTAGCCGTAACCATCAGCTACCTGTACTTCTACGTCGATGAAGCAACCCTTCTTGGTACGAAGGAGAACGACCTGCGGGTTGTCATAGCCCTTGTTGGAGTTAGCGGACTGACGTACCTTTACGACCTGACCGTCTTCATACTCGTCATCCAGTAACCAGCGGCAGATATCCAGCTCGTG
>JAIKWO010000101.1 GCA_024684675.1 Lachnospiraceae bacterium | reverse complement strand
CTCAACCGTTACTTCCATAACATCGGTCGTATTGATGGCACGGATAATGCACGGCCAATCGAAGGTACGCTTACCGTCCTTCACACCTGTAGATTTAAAATCAGGAACGACGGTAAAGTATTGCCATACTTTTCCCTCAAGTCTGTTCTTTGCAAATTCTTCTCTTAAGATCGCATCCGACTCGCGGACTGCTTCGAGTCTGTCTCTTGTAATGGCGCCGGGACAACGTACACCAAGTCCTGGACCCGGGAACGGCTGACGGTAGACCATATTAGCCGGAAGACCGAGGCGCTCGCCCACAATACGAACTTCATCCTTAAACAGGATCTTAACGGGCTCAACAAGTTCAAATTTCATATCTTCAGGAAGCCCGCCGGCATTGTGATGTGCCTTGATTCCGGCTTCACTCTCTAAGATATCGGGCCAAATGGTACCCTGTGCCAGGAACTCGATTCCGTCTAGCTTACGCGCTTCTTCCGCAAAAACTTCAATGAATTCTCCGCCAATGATCTTGCGCTTCTGCTCAGGATCCGTCACGCCCGCAAGCTTATCCAGGAATCTGTCAACCGCATCCACATATATAAGATTGGCCTTCATCTGATTCTTGAATACTTCAATAACCTGCTCCGGCTCGCCCTTACGAAGGAGCCCATGATTCACATGCACACATGTAAGCTTATCGCCGATCGCCTTGATCAGCATTGCTGCCACAACCGAAGAATCAACTCCGCCTGAAAGAGCAAGCAATACCTTCTTATCGCCAATCTGCTCGCGAAGCGCCTGTAACTGCTCTTCAATGAACTTGTCCGCAAGTTCTGGTGTCGTGATCCGGACCATATTATCCGGGCGTCTGTCGTATACCATATTCTCCCCTCCTGCCGAGGCCTGTCATATGCATTCCTTCTCGGCTCATATAAAATTATTGTTCTTTTGGAAACTGTCCCAGCAACTGCGGAACATATCTCTCAATAATAGCGCAAAGCAACAATGCCTGAATAAATGAGATCACCGTGGCAATACAAGCGACCAAAAGCGCAGGTCCCTGAAGCCAGGTATGAATCCACGGAATGACAATATCCAACTGAAAATTCTTGTGCAGAAGGAAAATCCCCAGAGTATGCTGTCCGACATATGTGATCGCCCAGGTGCTAAAAGGATGCACACCTTCTCTGGAGACTCGGAATATCAGCATGGAAACACCGAGTACAAGCAAACTGCCGGAAATTGCATTTACAAAGAACCAGAACAGATTGCCATAATTGCTTCCGCACATAAGAACGAGTTCAAATGCATCGCCACGTACAATTGTACCACAAATCAGCACGAAGGCAGAAGACAATGTGACGAATATGAGGATCAAACCATGTGCCTGTGCCAGGATCAGGAGCCGTTGCCTTAGTGCGATGCCCAACAGCATAAACCCGGCTGCGACAAAACTGACATCAAGGCACCAGGGATATCCATATTCCAACTTGGGAAGGAGTACCCCGACAGCAAACATCGGGATCGCGAGGAGGCCCAGCGCAGCATTTTCATTTTTTACTTTCGTCATGCTGACGACATTCGCAAGGATCTGGCAATATATCCTGGCCACAAAGAACGCAGACAGATACCATAATGAAGTTAGGGTACCGGCTTGTCCCAGCGCCTGCCAGGATCCATATAGAAATCTCGGAACATTTTCAAAAGAAAACGGGGCATATGAAAACCATATAGCAAACGTCTGTACATAGGCGTTTCCAGGTTGCCGGTCGTATGACCCAGGATCACCAGAATAATGGTGATGGCCTTCGCGATATCGATCTATTCGATCCTGAACTTTGTTTTCCCTTTGTTCAAATACGTCACCCTTTCTTAAATTTAGTGTCCCCTCCTTCAGTATAACCATTATCAAAACGACGTGCATCATTTTTATTTTTGATGGCTACGCCATGCTCTGTTACCGTCTCGCTTCGCGAGCCGCTAACCGTCGCCGTAGGCGCCGTATAACGAAACAAAAGGAAGCCATCATGAATGCAAGCATTCAGATGTCTTCCTTTATTTCGTTGCATGGCTTGTTACTCCATCTCTATCGTTCCCGGGGGTTTGCTCGTAAGGTCGAACAGGACGCGGTTGACGCCTTTGACCTCGTTGATGATGCGGGTCATGCAGCGCTGCTGCACGTCAAACGGAACCTCGGTGCAGTCTGCCGTCATGAAGTCGGTCGTGTTGACTGCACGAAGGACGATCGCATAGTCATAGGTTCTGAAGTCGCCCATAACACCGACAGAACGCATATTGGAAAGTGCTGCAAAGTATTGACCGGGGCGCTGCTTCAGCTCTGCCTTGTCCAGCTCTTCGCGGAAGATCGCATCAGCTTCCTGTACGATCCGCACCTTTTCTGCCGTTACCTCACCGACGATACGCACGCCAAGACCGGGACCCGGGAACGGCTGACGCATAGTCAGGAATGACGGAATGCCAAGTTCTGCACCCGCTTTACGCACTTCATCTTTAAAGAGCATACGAAGCGGCTCAATGATCTCTTTAAAATCAACGCAATCAGGAAGCCCGCCCACATTGTGGTGCGACTTGATCACTGCGGATTTGCCGAGACCGGATTCGATCACATCGGGATAAATCGTACCCTGTACGAGATAATCAACGGCGCCGATCTTCTTCGCTTCTTCTTCGAAGACACGGATGAATTCTTCACCGATGATCTTACGCTTCTTTTCGGGATCTTCCACGCCTGCGAGCTTTTTGTAAAAACGCTCCTGTGCATTGACGCGGATGAAATTAAGGTCATAGGAACCATTCGGTCCGAATACGCCTTCAACCTGATCGCCTTCATCTTTACGGAGAAGGCCATGATCTACGAACACACAAGTCAGATTCTTTCCGATCGCCTTGGACATCAGAACAGCGGCAACCGACGAGTCAACGCCGCCCGAAAGTGCACAGAGTGCCTTTCCGTTGCCGACCTGCTCCTTGATCTCGCGGATCTTGGACTCCACGAACGAATCCATCGTCCAGTCTCCGACGCAGCCGCAGACCGTATAAACAAAATTGGAAATGATCTTCTTACCGTCCTTGGTATGAAGGACTTCGGGATGGAACTGCGTTGCATAGAGACGCTTTGCCGCATTCTCCATCGCCGCAACAGGACAGACAGCGGAATGCGCCGTCACTTCAAAACCTGCCGGCGCCTTCGCGATATAGTCCGTGTGGCTCATCCACACACTT
Source organism: Lachnospiraceae bacterium (assembly GCA_024684675.1). Classification (GTDB taxonomy): domain Bacteria; phylum Bacillota; class Clostridia; order Lachnospirales; family Lachnospiraceae; genus VSOB01. Next base: position 678 of record JAIKWO010000101.1, on the reverse strand, counting down.
GTATTCTCTTCGATCCCGTGGAACAGTTTGCTGGATGTGCTGACGGTAACATCGGTATGACCGTATTCGCTGACAGGCGCAGTCTTTACCTCGCCATCCAGCATATACGCCATCAATTGAGAACCGTAGCAGATTCCCAGCACCGGAATTCCCAGATCCAGAATCGCCTTATCGTAATGCGGCGATGCGGGATCATATACACTATTGGGGCCTCCCGTAAAAATGATGCCCTTCGGGGACATCTCTTTGATCTTGTCGAGTGTCAGCGTATACGGATGAACTTCCGCATATACGTTGCACTCTCTGACTCGACGGGCGATCAGTTGATTATACTGACCGCCGAAATCGAGTACAAGAATTGTCTCTTTTTTCATTCTTAACAAATACCCTGCGCTTTCATCGCATCTGCTTATGTCTAGCCCAAAATGCGCCATTTTTCGGCATTACCCTAAGCAGATGTTTCTCATTTGTTACTTGTGATTGTCTGACAACTTGGATTATAAGCCCTTATCCAAGCCTTGTACAGAACGGAATCTATTATTAAGGCTTCACCTGCATCTACGACGTCTTACTGCTTCAATTGCATAGTTCTGAAACTCTACATTCTTTATAGTATTTTCAAAAATTTCATTTGTCCATCCCTCTATCTCATCCGGATTCTCAAGAAAGCGTTGCACA
>JAIKWO010000057.1 GCA_024684675.1 Lachnospiraceae bacterium | reverse complement strand
TTATTATGACAATGGCTGCCTGAATCTGATCCCTTTGAAGCGTTCAATGGAAGAAAATGGAATTCCCGTATCGAAGATGGAAGCACATTTTTCCTGGAAGGATCTTAAAAAGAACAGCGACGGCATGGTTCCGGTCGTTGTACAGGATTACAGGAATAATGAGGTTCTCATGGTTGCCTATATGGACGAGAAGGCGTATGATGAGACTTTGTTGACCGGTCGCATGACATATTTTAGCAGAAGCCGTAATGAACTGTGGGTCAAAGGCCTTACGAGCGGTCATTTTCAATATGTGAAGTCGCTGACCGCGGATTGCGATCTGGATACGATCCTGGCTAAAGTATCACAGATCGGATCTGCTTGCCATACCGGCAATCGGTCCTGCTTCTTTAACGAGATTGCAAAGGTCGAGTACGAAGAAAAGAATCCGGCCAAAATTTTGGAATCCGTTACCGATGTCATTCGTGACCGGAAAGTACATCCCAAAGAAGGTTCCTATACGAATTATCTGTTTGACAAGGGAATCGATAAGATTCTGAAAAAACTCGGCGAAGAGGCGACAGAGATTGTGATCGCTGCTAAAAATCCGAATGCCAACGAGATCAAATACGAGATATCGGATTTCCTGTATCATATGATGGTTTTAATGGTGGAAAAAGGTGTCACCTGGGAGGAAATTACGGAAGAACTTGCAAGACGTTAAAAAAAACGGCAAAATAAAGCAGAGGGAGATTGAGACATATATATGAAAAAGATTTTTGCCAAAACATTTATCGGACTTTTTATTTTATCGACATTACTCGCGACCGCATCACCTTTAAAGGCTGATGCGGCCGTTGTTGCGTCTCAAGCAATTGCGCGAGGCATCGACGTATCCAAGTACCAGGGCGCCGTAAACTGGGCTGCCGTTGCGGGACAGGGATACTCATTCATGTTTGCAAAGCTCGGAAGCGCCAAGAGCGGTGTGGATCCGACATTTGCAGCAAATATGTACGGAGCTGCCGCTGCAGGTATGCGTGTCGGTGCATATGTATATTCCTATGCAACGACAGTCGAATCCGCTATTGCGGAGGCCACAATGGCGATCACGGCACTGCAGAACATGCCGGTTTCCATGCCTGTTGTTTTCGACATCGAAGATAATGTGCATAAGGGACTTAATCCTGTACAGCAACAGGCGATCGTAAATGCATTCTGTACGACGGTCGAGGCCGAAGGTTATGTGCCGATGGTCTATGCAAGCAAGAACTGGTATCTGACAAGACTCGGCCCCACGATGTTTGACCAGTGGGTCGCACAGTATGCGGACGCCTGTGATTATCCGCTTGCTTTTGCGTGCTGGCAACAGACAAGCGACGGAACGGTGGCCGGGATCAACGGACGCGTTGATATCAACTATCTGTATAAAGACTATGCCCCGGAGATCATTTCCGATGGCTGGATCAACCGAAAAGGATTTTTTTATTTTTTCCAAAACTGGCACATGGTGCGCGGCTGGATCGATTACGGCGGATTTAAATGGTATACGGACGCGCAAGGTCATATGATCACGGGCTGGCAGGATATTGAAGGAAACGGAAAGATGCGTTACTTCGATGTTACCGGTCCGATGGCTGTGGGCATTACGAAAGTTGGTGCGAATACATATTTCTTCGGTGCAGATGGCGTGATGCTGACAGGCTGGCAGGATGTAAGCGGTATGAAGTTCCTGCTTGGTCCTGACGGTGTGATGCAGTTTGGTTGGTATGTTGCACCCGAAGGTGTTTACTATTTTGCCGAGAACGGTGTGATGTGCACCGGCATTCAGGTGATCGACGGACACATTTATTACTTTGATGCAAAGGGCCATATGCAGACAGGCTGGCATACGATCGGCGGTCTTCGGTTCTACTTCAACGAAAAGGGTATCATGCAGACGGGATGGCTGTCTGATCCGACCGGTATGTATTATCTCGGTCCGGACGGTGCTGCACTTCTCGGATGGCAGGATGTTGAAGGTAAGCGTGTTCACTTTGATGAAGTGACCGGTAAACTTAGCGTTAACGAGCTGATCACAGTCGGCGCGACCATCTTTTATGTGGGTGCGGACGGAAGTCTGCAGACAGGATGGCAACAGATCGCAGGCGGTATCTGCTACTTTGATCCGACCGGCGCAATGGTTGTCAATACGATCATGGAGATTGACGGGATCAATTATCTGTTTGATCAGAACGGCTTTGCGACACCGATCGCGGCGCCTGCGGTACCGCTTCCGGATGCTGCGGCTGTGGCACAGTAAAGGGATTTATGAGTAAACTTGCTTTATCGGAAGAGATATTGATGACGATCGAGAAGCCGGCCAGATATATCGGCGGGGAGATCAACAGCGTCGTCAAAGAGAATAAAGAAGAGCTGATCCGGTTCGCGATGTGCTTTCCGGATGTGTACGAGATCGGTATGTCGCATCTGGGGATCCAGATCCTCTACGATATGCTCAACCGTTACGATGATGTCTGGTGTGAGCGCGTGTATTCGCCGTGGACGGATCTGGATGCGATCATGCGCAGGGACAGGATCCCGCTTTTTGCGCTGGAATCTCAGGATCCGATCGCTTCATTTGATTTTCTCGGTATCACGTTGCAATATGAGCTTTGCTATACGAATATCCTGCAGGTACTTGATCTGTCAGGTATTCCGCTTCGAGCCAAAGACCGCGGCAAAGAGCATCCGATCGTGATCGGCGGCGGTCCGTGTGCGTATAATCCGGAGCCGATCGCACCGTTTTTCGACCTTTTCTATATCGGTGAGGGAGAGACGCGCTACCGTGCGTTGATCGATCTGTATAAGACCTATAAAAACAGCGATATGACGCGTTTGGAGTTCCTGGAAGAAGCAGGTAAGCTTCCCGGTATCTATTCGCCGCTGTTTTATGAGACGCTTTATAACGATGACGGGACGATCAGATCATTTCAACCGGTCAAAGAAGGCATGCCCGGTACGATCGAAAAAGAGATCATCGTCGATATCGCCAAGCAGCCATATATGGAAAAACAGGTCGTTCCGTTTATCCGTGCAACGCAGGACCGCGTGGTTTTGGAGATCCAGAGGGGCTGCATCAGAGGTTGCAGATTCTGCCAGGCCGGTATGCTGTACCGCCCGGTCAGAGAGCGTGACGTTGCAAAGCTTAAAGACGACGCAGTGCGTCTTCTCGAGAATACCGGATACGAAGAAGTATCGCTCAGCTCGCTCAGCTCAAGTGATTACAGCGGCCTGGAGAGCCTGATCGGTTTTCTTCTCGATTATTGTAAAGAACATAAAGTGAACATCTCACTGCCTTCGCTTCGAATCGATGCGTTTTCGCTTGATGTCATGAGCAAGGTACAGGATGTCAAAAAGAGCAGCCTTACGTTTGCACCGGAAGCCGGGAGCCAGAGGCTTCGAGATGTCATCAATAAAGGTCTTACCAAAGAGGTGATCTTAAAAGGCGCTAAGGAAGCATTTCTTGGCGGCTGGAGTCATGTGAAGCTTTATTTCATGTTGGGTCTTCCGACCGAAACAAATGATGATATCCATGAGATTGGAGAGCTGGGGAATGAAATCGCTGCGCTTTACTATGAAACTGTTCCAAAGGAACAGCGTACCGGAAAGTGCCAGATCGTAATCAGCACTTCATTTTTTATCCCGAAGCCGTTCACACCTTTTCAATGGGCGGCACAATGTACGAAAGAGCAGTTTCTCGATAAAGCATACATGACACGCAAATCGATCATGGAGCAGCTCAATCAGAAAAGCATCAAATACAATTGGCATGAGGCTGATGCAAGCGTTTTGGAGGCGGTTTTTGCCAGAGGTGACAGAAGACTTGCCGATGTGATCGAGAAGGCTTACAGACGAGGTTGTATCTATGATGCGTGGAGCGAAACTTATCGGCACGATGTATGGATGAAATGTTTTGACGATTGCGGCATCGATACGGATTTTTACACGATTAGAGAACGTGATCTTGACGAGATCTTTCCGTGGGATTTTATCAGCTGCGGCGTGACAAAAGAATTCTTAAAACGCGAGTGGCTTCGCGCGCAAAAGGGAGAGATCACACGCAACTGCAAAGAAACGTGCAACGGATGCGGAGCCGCACGTTACGGCGGGGGTATTTGCTTTGGGAGATAAGATCAGGATACAGTTTTCAAAGCATGGAAATATCAGATTTATCGGGCATCTGGATGTTATGCGCTATTTTCAGAAAGCGGTCAGGCGTGCAGGGATCGATATCGCATATTCGGAAGGTTTCAGTCCGCATCAGATCATGTCTTTTGCATCGCCTTTGGGTGTTGGGCTGGAAAGCGATGCGGAATACATGGATATTGTCGTAAACAGCATTGCCGGCGGAGAGAAGGGCATGGTGGATGCGTTGAACAGCGTTATGGCAGAGGGAATCCGCGTGATCAACGCCAGACTTCTTCCGGATAATGCCAAGAATGCGATGGCAAGTATTGCTGCTGCGGCTTATTTTGTTCGCTTTAGGGAAGGTTTTGAACCTGATTTTCCATATGCGGAAAAGCTGAAAGAATTCTATGCGCTTCCGAGCATCATGATTACGAAAAAGACCAAGAAAAATGAGATTGAGCTGGATCTCAAGCCTTCGATCTATCAACTTTATGAAGTAGATGGCGGTATTTATATGCTTGTGAATGCAAGCAGTGCTGGGAATATAAAACCCGGAACCGTTATGGAAGCATTTTACCGTATGAACGGTCGTGAACTTCCCGAGTTTTCTCTTCATATCACCAGGCGTGAGATCTACACATATGACGGAGAGGGCGAATCTGCCAAGTTGATTCCGCTGTCAGAAGTCGGAGAGACATTTTCATGAGTGATGAAATGCAAAAAAAGAAGGCGGGCAGCCTTCTTTTTCTTCAAAAACAGAATAAGATCTTCAGTGTGCTGTTTCATGATTCGCAGCCTGTCCGGTTTGATGTTTTTGATGAAAACAGCAGCGAACTTGGCGGAATATATGTCGGAAAGATCAAAAGCGTTGTAAGAGGTATGAATGCGGCTTTTGTTGAGTATAGGCCGAAGAGCATCTGCTTTTTGCCGTTCAGTCACCTGGACGAACGCTGCCTTTTGACCAAAAGGGCAGGAAAAACACCTTCAGAAGGCGATGAGGTTTTAATTCAGATCACCGGGGAAGCGGTTAAAACGAAAGAACCCGAGGCTACTGCATTGCTATCACTTTCGGGCAAATATGCGGTCTTATCCATCAGACGACCGGGGATTTTTTTCTCTAAAAAATTTACACCTTCCGTGCTCAAACGATTTGATGCGTTGCGCATGGACCCCAAGGTGCAGGAAGTATCGAAACAATACGGCATCGTGATCAGGTCCAATGCTGCGACTGCAGATTTAATTGACATACAAGCCGAAATTGATGTCCTTTATGAAAAAATGGAGCATATTTTCGCGATTGCTGCGCATAGAACCTGCTATTCCGAGTTGCTTTTGCCAGAGCCTTCTTTTTTAAACGTCCTAGATGATTATCCAGACGCTCTGTATGATCGCATTGTGACGGATATTCCTTCCATTCATGAGCGTATCTGCGACAAAATCAAGAATGCGAACGGAATTACAAAACAAGTATCGCTATATGCGGATGAATCGATTTCGTTATGGAATCTGTACAGCATGCAAAAGTATCTGGATCTGCTCAAAGGGAAAAAGGTGTATCTTCCTTCCGGCGGATATCTCGTAATCGAGCATACGGAAGCGCTAACCGCAATCGATGTGAATTCCGGTAAAGCCGATATGGGAAAAGAGCGGGAGAGTGCCTATTTAAAGATCAATTTGGAAGCTGCAAAAGAGATCGCGTCTCAAATGATTCTTCGAAATCTTTCCGGTATGATTCTTGTCGATTTTATCAACTTAAGAGCGGAAACGGATGTCCGCACTCTAATGGATCATCTGACGGATCTTTTAAAAAACGATCCCGTTCCTGCATCTGTGATTGATATGACGGCACTTGGCCTTGTTGAGATTACAAGAAAGAAGAAAAGACGGCCTCTTTATGAGCTGTTATGTGACTTTTTATGATATCGATTTTGCATGGCTGTAATTGACAGAAAGCCTTTGCATGGGTATAATTTTTATGGATGTCATCTTGACATTCTAAAACAATTTCATTTTGGAGGAAATGATATGAAGAAGATTATTGCGGTTATGTTAGTTGCTGCAACAACACTGAGTCTTGTTGCTTGTGGCGGCGATGCTGCACCGGCTGCATCCAAGGATGCTGCTCCTGCCGCAGAGGCTCCGGCAGCTGAAAAAGCTGACGCAGAAGCACCTGCTGAGGCATCCGGCACAGTTTACAATGTTTGCAATCTGGTTAACGGTAACCTTGGCGACAAGTCCTTCTTTGATTCTGCAGAAGCAGGCTTGGAGAAGCTCCGTGACGAAGGTCGTATCACTCTGACAACCATCGAGATGGGCGGTACGGATGAAGATCAGCCGAAGTGGCTCAGCACACTTTACGAAGTTGCTGAATCCGGCGAGTATGACCTGATTGTCTGCGGTACATACCAGATGCCTGACAACCTGAAAGAAGTTGCTACAAAATATCCTGATCAGAAGTTCGTTATCTATGATGACAACACATATGTTGGCGAGAATGCAAACGTATGTAACATCACATATAAGCAGAACGACCTTGGTTACCTTGTAGGTACTTTCGCAGCTTGCATGACAACCGATACATCCGTTCAGAACATGAATGCTGATCCTGTTCTCGGTTTCGTAGGTGGCGTTGACAGTCCGGTTATCAATGATTTCCTGATCGGCTTTATTGAAGGCGCACAGGCAGTAAACAAAGACATCAAAGTTGATACACGTTATACAAATGACTATGTAGATACAGCGATCGCAAAAGAGTTTGGTACATCCATGATTGATGATAACAAGTGCGATATCATCTGGGGTGTTGCTGGTAACGCTGGCAACGGTGCTGCTGAAGCTGCTCTTGAAAAAGGCAACTGCTGGTTCATCGGTGTAGACTCCGACCAGGAAGCTACATTCTCTGCTGACCTCGCTGCGATCACACTGACTTCCGGTCTGAAGAACGTTGGCAACTCCCTGATCTGGTTCATCGATGAGATGGATAAAGGCAACGATCACTTCGGTACTGAAGTAACACTTGGTATTGCTGACGGCGGTGTAGGCATTGTTACAGACAAGAACTTTGCTAAATATGCATCTGCTGATACAAAAGCAAAAGTAGAAGCGGCTGAGAAAGCAATCATGGACGGTTCCATCGTTGTTGACTCCGCGATCGGCGATACAACAGGTAAAGCAGAATCCTTACGTGATTCCGTTAAACCGTGATCTGATCCGATAGGATAAAAAGAGCACACTGCATCGCTTTGGTGCGGTGTGCTTTTTCTGTTATATTCATTTCACTACAGGGGGTAGTTATGGCAGATCTGAATCAAGAATATGTCATTGAGATGCGTAAGATTTCTAAAGTATATCCCAATGGCGTGGCCGCTAACCAGGATGTTGATTTTTGCGTCAAAAAAGGCGAGATTCATGCGCTTATGGGAGAGAATGGTGCCGGCAAATCGACGCTGATGAAAATGCTGTTTGGTCTTGAACAGCCTACAAGCGGCGATATTTTCGTTAACGGTGAAAAGGTTAGACTGACTTCGCCGAATGTTGCGATTGCACACGGAATCGGTATGGTGCATCAACATTTTATGCTCGTTCCAAGTTTGACCGTTGCTGAAAATATGGTGCTTGGCATGGTTCCCAAGAAAAACGGTGTCCTGATCGATTATGCGGAAGCAGTCCGTATTACGAAGGAGTATGCGGAGAAATTTAACCTGGAAGTAGATCCTGATGCTAAGGTAATGGACATTCCGGTTGGTATGAAGCAGAAGGTTGAAATCCTGAAAGCTCTTGTTCGCGGTGCCAAAATATTGATCCTGGATGAGCCTACTGCGGTTCTGACAACGCAGGAGACGACAGAACTGTTTAAAGAACTGATCAATTTAAAAAATCAGGGCTATACAATTATCTTTATCTCTCACAAGCTGAACGAGATTATGGAGATCACGGATCGCCTTTCCATCCTGCGCGGTGGTAAATTCCTTGGTACACATAACACCAAGGATGTTACGCCTCAGCAGATCTCCCGCATGATGGTCGGACGTGATGTCGTATTACAGGTTCAGAAAGACAAAGCGAAACCGACCGAATCCGTACTGAAAGTGCGTGACCTAACATTTGTCAATGAATGGGATAAAAAGATGGTCGACAACCTTTCCTTTGATGTGCGCCGCGGCGAAATCCTTGGAATAGCCGGCGTAGAAGGAAACGGTCAAAAAGAACTCGTTGATCTTCTTTTCAGCTTTGCAAAGCCTAACAGCGGTTCCATTACAGTTAACGGAGAGAGCATTGTGGGTCTCAACCAAAAGAAGATTCGTGACAAGCATGTATCACTTGTTCCCGAAGATCGTATGATCTATGGTATCGCTGCAAATGCTTCTATTGAAGAGAATCTGCTTTCCGATCGTTCTGACAGTAAAGAGCTCAATAAAGGTATCTTGTTCAACATGGATAAGATTCATGAAATGTCAGACGAGCTTGTACTTGATTATAAAGTCCTTTGCAAATCCGCACAGCAGAAGGTTGGAATGCTTTCCGGCGGTAATATTCAGAAAGTCGTTGTAGCAAGAGAATTTTCCAACAATCCGGAGCTGATCATTGCAGACCAACCTACACGTGGTATTGATGTCGGTGCAACGGAATTCATCCGTAAAAAGCTTGTTGAGCTTTCCAGATCCGGTATTGCGGTTCTGCTTGTATCGGCCGATCTGAACGAAGTAATGGAGCTTTCTGACAGCCTGATCGTTATGTATGGCGGAAAGATCGCAGCATATTTTGAAGACACATCCGTTCTGACAGATGAACTGATGGGTGAGTATATGCTTGGACTGAAAAAACAATCGGATGAAGAGATAAGGAGGGTATGTCATGAGTAAGAAAGCGCAACTCAGATTCAGTATCTTACGTGGCTTCGTGGCAATCCTGATTGCCCTTCTTGTTGCTGCTGTTTTGGTATTTATCAGTGCGGATGGTGCTACACTTGGCGCAAAGATCTCCTCTACCGGAGATGCGATGCTCAATATGCTCGTACGTCCTTTATGGGGCAAGAAAGGATTTGCCGCAAAAAATTTCACGGATATCCTTGCCGCTATGATCCCGATCATTTTTACATCGCTTGCGGCCTGTGTTATGTTCGCGGCGAACCAGTTTAACCTTGGTGGTGAAGGTGGTATCATGCTCGGCGCATTTGTGGCATCCATGGTAGCGGTATATATGCCTTTGCCTGCAGGTGTTCATCTTGTCGTGGCACTTGTTATTGCATCTGTTTCCGTTGGCATCATGATGTTGATCCCGGCGTTATTAAAGGCAAAACTTGGTGTGTCCGAGATGGTTTGCTCCCTGATGCTTAACAGTATCATCATGTATATCATCAATTATCTGATGAATACGAGCCTGGCAGATAAAAGCAAAGGTCAGGTTATGAGTTATGACTTTTTACCGACAGCGATTTTGCCACCGCTTGTAGATAATGGCTCCAAACTTTCCTGGGGCTTTGTGATCGCGCTTGTTTTTATCGCGCTTACATCGATCTTTATTTATCGTACACGTTGGGGATATGCGATCCGTATGATCGGTATCAACCAGGATTTTGCCACATACTCTGGCATTAAGGTCGGCCTGATCATTGTATTATCACAGGTGATCGGCGGGCTGCTTGCAGGACTTGGTGGCGGTATTGAGATGCTCGGTCGTTACACCAACTACCAGTGGAAGGCGCTTCCGGGATATGGCTGGACGGGAATCACGGTTGCCTGCATTGCCGGGAACAACCCGATTATGGTTCTGTTTGCTGCATTCTTTATGGCTTACTTAGACAAAGGCTGTAACCTGATGGCAACGTATTGCAATGTTCCTGCACAGTTGATCGACATCATTCAGGGCGTTGTATTCGTATTCTTCGCTGCGGAACAGTTCCTGGCCGGCTATCGTCAGAAGCAGGTTGTTAAGGCTGCCAAGATGGAGATTGAAGCGATGAACAAAGCAGGAAAGGAAGGTGAAAGAGCATGAGTACATTATTATCCTCGATCATGACAACGGGGTTCTTCTATTCGATCATTCGAATCACTTCCCCGATCCTGTTTGCAACCCTCGGTGCGGTTATTGTTGAAAAGGCCGGCATTTCCAATATCGGTCTTGATGGTACGATGATGATTTCCGCTTTGTTTGGATCTCTTACCACGTATTGGTCAGGTTCCTGGGTGATCGGTCTTTTGGTCGCACTCATTGTCGGTGTTCTTGTATCACTCTTGATGGGCCTGTTTGCTTTTAACTTAAAAACGGATATCATTCTTGTCGGTATCGCGATCAATATGATCGGATCCGGCGGTACATTATTCCTTGTAAAAGTTCTTACACAGCTTACAGAGGGTAAGTCCATGGCCTCTACGACGTCTCTGATCACGAAGATGCATCAGATCCCCGTATGGAATATTCCGGTGATCAAAGATATCCCCGTGATTGGTGCTGTTGTATCCGGGCATTCGATTTTAACGTATGTTGCATTCCTGTTTGTATTTTTGACATGGATCATGCTTTATAAAATGCCGATCGGCTTGAATCTTCGCTCCGTAGGAGAGAATCCCAATGCGGCTTCATCTGTCGGTGTCAGCGTTATGAAGATGCGCTATATCGCAATTGCTTTATCCGGTTTGATGGCCGGTTTTGGCGGCGCTTTCATGTCGATGTCTTATGCAATGGGATGGTCTCAGGATATGGTGGCCGGTCGAGGCTTTATTGCTCTTGCTGCACAGGCCATGGGTAGCGGAGAGCCACTCGGCAGTATGTTTGCCGCCATCTTATTCGGTTTTGCGCAGGCACTCGGTATCAAATTCTCTTCGATCGGTGTAGATTCCAATCTGGCATCTCCGATTCCGTACCTTGTTACCATTATCGGTCTTGTGATCTTCGCGATTGCAAAGCGTAATAAGGAAGCAAAAAGACGTAAAATGAAAGCAGCATAGAGGAGCTTCAATGAAAAAAAGAATTCCTGTGCTTTTAGACGGTGACCCGGGCCATGATGATGCTATGGCCTGGGTTCTCGCTAAGGCGTGTCCTTTTTTAGATATTAAAGGTATCACTTCGGTCGCCGGAAACCAGACGATCGAAAAAACAACTTATAATGCAATGCGTGTTTGCACACTTCTCGGTATTGATGCTCCTATCGCAATGGGTAGACCGATGCCGCTTTTGTGTGCACCTCGAACAGCAGGCAATATACACGGGCAGAGCGGCCTAGACGGGCCGAAGCTTCCGGAGCCTACAATGCAGCTTTCCCCGCTTTCACCTGTTGAATTGATGGCAAAAGTACTCCGCGAATCCGACGAACCTGTTGCGATCATTCCGACAGGCCCTATGACGAATGTCGCGGCGCTTCTTCTTGCGCATCCGGAATTAAAAGAAAATATCCGCTTGATCTCGTTTATGGGAGGCGGCATACAGTCCGGTAACTGGACCGCAGCTGCCGAGTTCAATATTCTCGTTGATCCCGAAGCTGCAGATACGGTATTTCGCTCCGGTCTTCCGCTTTATATGGCCGGACTTGATATTACGGAAAAGGCTCTGATTTTCCCGGAAGATTTTGAAAAGATCCGTGCGGTTGGAAATGAGGTTGCAAGAGTAGTAGCGGACTGGCTTGAATTTTTCTATAAATTTCATCGCGAAATCGGGTATGAAGGCGCGCCTGTACATGATCCCTGTGCAGTTGTCGCACTGATCAGACCCGAACTGATCACATACGAAGATATGTATGTGGAAGTAGAGAAAAAAGGACAGTATTGCCGAGGAATGACAGTGGGGGATCAAAAAGGCGTTTTGGGTAATAAACCGAACGTACATGTCGGTATGAAGATCGACAGAGACGGCTTCGCCAATCTGCTACTGGAAGCAGTAAAAACTTTTGATTCGGAGGGCAAATAACATGTCAAAGATTCCTGTTTGGTTTGACGCAGATACAGGGGTGGATGATGCGACTGCACTCCTTCTTGCCAATACACTTGATGAGCTAGAGATCGTAGGGATCAGTTGCGTTGCGGGTAATGTTCCGGTAGATCAGGTTACAAAGAATACGCTTCAGATCTGTGATTTGATGAATAAACAGTATCCCGTATATAAGGGTGCCGAAAAGCCGTGGTTTAAAGAGTATCATGATGCTTGTTTTTTTCATGGTAAAAACGGAATTGGGGATGCCATTCTCCCAGAACCGACTTATGAGCCCGGCGAAGCAAAGGCCTGGGATGCACTTCATGAAGCAGCGCTTCGCTACGAAGGAAAGCTTGAAGTGATCGCAGTTGGTCCGCTTACCAATATTGCGACAGCAATCGTGAAGTATCCTGATCTGAAAAAATTAGTGAAACGCGTTCTGATCATGGGAGGCTCTGCAAGCGGTGGTAATACAACACCGGCGGCAGAGTTTAATATTTACGAAGACCCGCATGCTGCGCAGACACTTTTTATGTCCGGTATTCCCGTTGTAATGTGTGGACTGGAAGTGACAATGAAAGCCTATCTTACGATGGAGCAAATTGATGAAGTGCATGCGCATCATACATCTGTAACGGATTTTTACTATGCATGTACTCGCCGCTCTCATACGGTGTCCAAAAGTCTTGGGCTTCCGGGCCTGTGTATTCATGATGCCTGCCCTGTATTGTTTGCTGCACATCCTGAGCTTTTCAAAGGCGAAGAAGCGGGCGTTTTTGTAGAGACACAATCTGAGCTTACACTTGGAAAGACCGTGACGGATCTCTACAGTGACTTTCAGTTTCCTGAAAAGAATACATTTGTCGTAACAGATATTGATCGTGACAAGTTTGCAAAAATCATGATGGATGCTCTTATGAGCTACCGTGATTAGCAGAAAGGAGCCCTATGCTACAGCCGCACATTCAGTTGGATGAATCACACCATATTAAATATGCTATTTTACCCGGGGATCCGGCTCGCGTGGATCGTATTGCAAAGTATTTTGATGATCCGAAAGAACTTGCATTTAATCGTGAATTTAAGAGCATTAAGGGCCTGTATAAAGGAGTGCCCGTATTGGCTCTTTCAACCGGAATCGGTGGTGCTTCCATGACAATCGCGATTGAGGAGCTTCGCCAGATCGGGATTACGCATTTGATCCGGATCGGTAGCTGCGGCGCATTAAAGAAAGGGATTGGACTTGGCGATCTTATTATTGTAAATGGCGCCGTGCGTGACGATGGTGCGTCCAACACATATGTAGATGCAGTATATCCCGCAGTTCCGGACACGGATCTTTTGTTCGGTGTGATCGAAAGCGCAAAGGATGCAGGGTATCGTTATCATGTCGGTATCGCAAGAAGTCACGACAGCTTCTATATTGACGATGAAGAAGAAGTAAGCAGGTTTTGGTCTGAAAGAGGCGTGATCGGCTCTGATATGGAGACTGCCGCGCTTTTTACCGTTGGAAGACTTAGAGGGCTGAAAACCGCAAGCATATTGAACAATGTAGTTCTATGGGGCGAGGATACAGCCGATTCGATCGGTTCCTATGCAGACGGCGAAAATCTGACGGCTAAAGGCGAGGAAGCGGAGATTCTTACGGCATTGAATGCTTTTGCTTCTTTGGAAGAGAGGAAATAAAATGGCTAAAAAGATTTTGTTTGTAGATTGTTGCCTGAGGGGAAATGAATCTCGTACCAAACAATTGGCAGATGCCTTTTTTTCCAAGGTGGATAAAACTGCTTACGAGATCAAACATGTTATCTTGGAAAAAGAAGATATTAAGCCGCTTGTTGGCGATTTCTTTTGGGAGAGACAAAAACTTCTTGAGCATAATGAATTGTCACATCCCCGTTTTGACAGGGCTCGCGAATTTGCAGCTGCCGATGCGGTCGTGATCGCGGCTCCGTTTTGGGATCTTTCGTTTCCTGCACTTTTAAAAATCTTTATTGAGAATGTTACGATTGACGGAATTACGTTTGGGTGCAGCGAAAAAGGAATTTGCGGTCTTTGCAACGGAACGGATCTGGTGTTTCTTACAACGCGTGGCGGCTTTTATGCAGGTAGCGAAGATGAGCAGGGGAGCAGATATATCGATGCCCTTCATCGATTTTTCGGTTTTGACCATTATCATCTTGTATTCGCCGAAGGAATGGATGCGGACGGGATCGATACAGATTCTGTTTTACAAAAGGCCTGCGTGCAGGCCGAAGAATTGGCTGAAAAGCTGTTTTCATGAAATACGTGAAATTTCATTTTATACCTTGACACCTGAAATGTTAGATGGTATTCTTTATGAGTATGCCGCATAGTGAGGTAGAAGTCTGCACTTTTGCAGCACCGAAGCTAGCGAGTAAGATTATAGGAGGTGCCCTATGTACGCAATTATCGCAACCGGTGGTAAGCAGTATAAAGTTTCTGAAGGTGATGTGATCAAAGTTGAAAAGCTTGACGCAGAAGCCGGCAATACTGTTACATTTGACACGGTTCTTGCAGTAAGCGACAAAGACCTTAAGGTCGGTTCTGATGTTGCTTCCGCATCTGTAACTGCAACTGTTATGGATCAGGGAAGAGGCAGAAAAGTGATCGTTTACAAATACAAGAGAAAAACCGGATACCACAAGAAAAACGGTCACAGACAAGCATACACTCAGGTAAAAATTGAGAAGATTAATGCTTAATCAGCGGAGGCAGTGATGACTGCTATCACCGTTTTTAAGACAAAGGATCAGCTATACAGTGGGTTTTCCTGTATCGGTCATGCGGGTTTCCGGGAAGCCGGAAATGATATCGTATGTGCATCGATCTCGATTCTGGTGATCAATACGATTAATTCGATTGAGCGATTCACGGATCAAAAGATTATGGTGCAGGAGGATGAAAAAGAAGGCAGAATCGAACTTCGAATAGAGGGTACACCCTCTAATGATACTGTGCTTTTGCTGGATGCAATGGTTCTTGGTCTTACAGAAATTCAGAAGAATTATTCGAAATTTTGTAAAGTTGATTTCAAGGAGGTGTAACACATGTTAAATCTGAACCTTCAGTTTTTCGCTCATAAAAAAGGTGTTGGTTCTACCAAGAACGGTAGAGATTCCGAATCCAAGAGACTTGGTGCGAAGAGAGCCGACGGTCAGTTCGTTAAAGCCGGCAACATTTTGTTCAGACAGCGCGGCACCAAGATTCACCCCGGTGTGAATGTTGGCAGAGGCGGTGATGATACATTATTCGCATTGGTTGATGGTGTATTAAGATTCGAAAGAGTCGGAAGAGATAAAAAGCAGGCTTCCGTATATCCGGTAGAAGAAAAGTAATACAAACTGCTTGGAAGG
>JAIKWO010000204.1 GCA_024684675.1 Lachnospiraceae bacterium | reverse complement strand
CATGCGCATCGATGCGGATCTGACCGATACCTTCAAGTCCAAGACAAGCAAGAAAGCGCAGGAAGAGCTTGAGAAGAAAGCAGGCGAGATCGGCGATATCTTCAAGAAAGCACTTAAGAAGGATAAGCTCAAAGTATCCGTTGAGAAGCTGAAGAATAAAAAGATCGCATCGATGATCACGCTCTCCGAGCAGACGCGAAGAATGCAGGATATGATGAAGATGTATTCGATGCCGGGTATGGGCGGCGATATGTTCGGCGGCGACGAAGGCGAGACACTGATCTTAAACAGCGCGCACCCGCTCGTTGAGTATATTTTAGAGCATCAGAAGGGTGATAACACAAAGATGATCTGCGAGCAGCTCTACGATCTTGCAAAGCTTCAGCATGCACCGCTCGATCCTGATGCAATGGCTGCATTTGTCGCAAGAAGCAACGATATCATGATGCTTCTGGCAAAATAAAATAGCCGCAGTTATTTATCGGGATATCTTGACAATCCTGCCTATAACTGTTAAGGTCAAAGCGTTGAAAGACCTTTCGTAACTGACGGAACGTGGAGTCTACCACACGGGAGCGGAAGGAATACGAATGTCGACCGTCTGGGCAGCCCTGTTTGTATTTTATGCAGACGGGTCTGCCCATTTTTATTGGGGAGGATATATTATGAAAAAAGTTGGATTGATCATGGGAAGCGACAGTGATCTGCCGATCGTGGAGAAGGCGATCAGTGTGCTGGATGAATTCGGTGTGCCTTACGAAGTACATGTGTACTCAGCGCACAGAACACCCATTGAGGCCAGAGATTTTGCATGCCATGCACGTGAGAACGGGTTTGGCGTACTCATCGCGGCAGCGGGAATGGCTGCGCACCTTGCAGGCGCGATCGCAGCAAACACAACACTTCCGGTTATCGGAATCCCAATCGAATCCCGCAATTTGGGCGGCATTGATGCCCTTCTGTCTACCGTACAGATGCCTTCCGGTATTCCGGTTGCCACTGTAGCAGTAAACGGAGGAGCCAATGCCGCTTTGCTTTCTTTAGAAATTCTGGCGCTTTCGGATGAAGCGCTTTCTGAAAAGCTCGATCAGAAGAGAAAAGCGGACGCAGTGAAGGTGCTTGAAAAGGATCGTGCGATCGCAGATAAGTTTAACATGAAGTAGGAAAGGCGGAGACAAATGGGTGGCTTTTTTGGAGCAGTCAGAAAGCAGGATGTGATCGGAGATGTCTTCTTCGGGACAGATTATCATTCACATCTTGGAACAAAACGGGGCGGTATGGCCGCATTTGATGCGGAGGTCGGTCTGCAGCGCGAGATCCACAAGATCGAGAATACGCCCTTCCGTACAAAATTTGAACATATCTTCGATACGATGCAGGGACATGCAGCGATCGGCTGTATCAGCGATACGGATCCACAGCCTCTGCTCATTCGTTCCAATATCGGTGTTTATGCGATCTGCATCGTTGGCATCATCAATAACAAAGAAGAACTGATCGACAAATACCTATCCTACAGCGGCGGTCATTTTGACGCGATGACGGGCGGCGCTGTCAATACGACGGAGTTGGTTGCGGCTCTTATCAATCAGAAGAGTGAGTTCGTGGATGGCATCCGTTTTGCCCAAAGCGAGATCAAGGGCACGGCATCGATGCTGATCCTGACAGATGCCGGTACGATCATTGCGGCAAGAGACAGAGACGGGCGTCTGCCTGTTCTGATCGGCAAGGCCGAAGATGGTTACTGTGCATCGTTTGAATCATTTGCATATCAGAAAATGGGATATGAAGATGTGCGTGAACTCGGACCCGGCGAGATCGTGGAGCTTACTGCAGAGAAGATCACGGTTCTCAAAAAACCCGGCAAGAAAAAGAAGATCTGCTCGTTCCTTTGGACATATTACGGATATCCGACTTCCAATTACGAAGGCGTCAATGTCGAAGTGATGCGCTATAAGAACGGCGAGATCATGGCGCGTAACGACAAGGAAAGCGGCCTTCTTCCGGAAGATGTCGATTATGTCAGCGGCGTGCCGGATTCCGGTACCGCTCATGCGATCGGGTATGCAACGGGGAGTGGCAAGACCTTCGCAAGACCTTTTATCAAATATGCGCAGACCTGGCTTCGAAGCTTCATGCCGGCCGTTCAGACAGACCGCAACGAAGTAGCCAAGATGAAGCAAATTCCGGTACGTGAGCTGATCAAGGATAAAAACCTACTGTTCGTGGACGACTCGATCGTACGCGGTACGCAGCTTCGTGAGACCGTTGATTTCTTATATAAGAACGGCGCCAAGGCAGTCCATATGCGTTCGGCCTGCCCGCCGATCATGTACGGCTGCAAATACCTGAATTTTTCCAGAGCGACAAGCGAGATGGAGCTGATCTCCAGGCGCACGATCGTGGAGCTTGAGGGCGAAGAGGGCTTAAAGCACATGGAAGAATATGCGGACCCGCAGTCCGAACGCGGCAAAGCGATGAGAAAAGCGATCTGTGATAAAATGCACTTCGCTTCGCTTGAATTCCAGACGCTTGACGGCATGATCGAAGCCATCGGCATTGATCCCTGTGAACTTTGCACGTATTGTTGGAACGGAAAGGAATAATCTATGAATAACAAATCAAGATCCGATGCCTACGCGGCGGCAGGCGTTGATATTACAGCCGGTTATCGCGCCGTAGAACTGATGAAAAAGCATATTGCGGCGACGGAAACGCCCGGTGTCTGCTCTGATGTCGGTGGTTTCGGCGGCCTGTTTGAGCCTGATATCGAAGGAATGGGCAAGCCCGTTCTGGTCAGCGGTACGGACGGCGTCGGCACCAAGTTGAAGATGGCATTTCTGATGGACAAGCATGATACAGTCGGCATCGACTGCGTTGCGATGTGCGTGAACGATATCATTTGCTGCGGCGCTAAGCCGCTCTTTTTCCTGGATTATATTGCATGCGGTAAGAACGTGCCGGAGCGGATCGAGCAGATCGTAAAGGGCGTTTGCGATGGCTGCGTGCAGGCCGGTGCTGCATTGATCGGCGGCGAGACGGCAGAGATGCCGGGCTTTTATCCGGAAGATGAGTACGACCTTGCCGGTTTTTCAGTGGGCATGGTTGACAAGTCCAAAGTCATTGATAACAAAACGATGGAAGCGGGCGATGTTGTGATCGCACTTCCTTCTTCGGGCGTGCATTCCAACGGCTTTTCTCTGGTGAGAAAAGTATTCGATGTAGAGCATGCGGACATTAAAAAAACGGTAGCGGAACTTGGCGGCAAATCAATCGGCGAGACGCTCCTTACGCCGACCAGAATCTACGTAAAGCCGGTGCTGGCACTCGTTAAAGAGGTACGCGTAAAGGGTATCTCCCATATCACGGGTGGCGGTTTCTATGAGAATATCCCGCGCAGCATCCCGGACGGGCTTGGTGCCGTGATCGACAAAGCTTCCGTGAAAGTACTGCCGATCTTTGACCTGATCGCCAAGACAGGGAACATCAGCGAGCACGACATGTTCAATACGTTTAACATGGGCGTCGGCATGAGCATCGTAGTTGCAAAGGAAGACGCAGACCGTGCCCTTGAGATCCTTCGCGCAAACGGCGAAGATGCGTACGTGATCGGAAAGATCGAGAAGTCTGATGAGAAGATCGTGATCCGATAGATGTATGATGGAGAAAACAGTGGAAAAGAAACAGATTAAGATCGCAGTCTTTGTGTCGGGCGGCGGTACGAACCTGCAGGCACTGATCGATGCCGAAAAGCGGGGCGAAATAAAGAGCGGAAAGCTGTCACTTGTGATTTCGAACAATCCGTCCGCAGACGCGCTTACGAGAGCCTCGGAGAACGGGATCAAAACGCTTGTGATCTCAAAGAAAACAGAAGGTTCGAAAGAGGCCATGGAAGAAGCGATGGTGAGGACCCTTACGGAAAACGGGATTGACCTGATCGTCCTTGCGGGCTTTATGTGCATCTTGAGCGCCGACTTTACAAGACGCTACGATAAGCGGATCTTAAATATTCATCCTTCTTTGATTCCGTCATTTTGCGGAGAAGGATTCTACGGACTGCATGTCCATGAGGCAGCACTACAAAAAGGTGTCAAAGTGACCGGTGCAACGGTACATTATGTAAACGAGGTTCCGGACGGCGGTGAGATCATCCTGCAGAAAGCCGTGAATGTGGAGGAAGGCGATACGCCCGAAATCCTGCAAAAACGCGTGATGGAGCAGGCGGAGTGGATCATTCTGCCGGCGGCAGCGGAGCTCGTATCTAAGAAAATACTGGAGGGAAAAGCGTGAAGATTCTGGTAGTGGGCGGTGGCGGCCGTGAGCATGCCATCATTCAGAAACTGAAAGAGAACAAAGCGGTAGAGGCGATCTATGCCCTTCCCGGTAACGGCGGGATCGCAGCGGATGCGACCTGCGTGGACATCGGAGCGAAGGACATTGACGGCATCGTTTCGTTTGCAAAGCCGACCGGGATCGACTATGCGGTTGTGGCCCCGGATGATCCGCTCGTTCTGGGATGCGTCGATGCGCTGAATGCAGTCGGAATCCCGTGTTTCGGCCCCACGAAAGCGGCAGCGATCATTGAGGGCAGCAAAGCTTTTTCCAAAGATTTAATGAAAAAATACAATATCCCGACGGCGGCCTACGAGACCTTTACCGAAATGGATGCGGCACTTTCCTACCTGGATGGTGCGAGCGCTCCCATTGTCGTGAAGGCGGATGGTCTCGCACTCGGCAAAGGCGTGATCATCGCAGAGTCGATCGATGAAGCAAAGAAAGCCGTTCGGGAGATGATGGAAGAAAAAAAATTCGGCGCAAGCGGTAGCAAAGTCGTGATCGAAGAATTCCTGACAGGTCCCGAGGTTTCGGTCCTTTCCTTTACGGACGGCGAGACGGTGGTTCCGATGGTATCGTCGATGGATCATAAACGTGCGCATGACGGAGACAAGGGACTTAACACAGGCGGCATGGGCACGGTTGCACCGAATCCGTACTATACGGATGCGATTGCAAAGACATGCATGGAGACGATCTTCCTTCCGACGATCCGTGCGATGAAGGCAGAGGGAAGGACATTCAAGGGCTGTCTTTATTTCGGATTGATGTTGACTGACAAGGGACCGAAGGTCATTGAATACAACTGTCGTTTCGGTGATCCTGAGACGCAGGTCGTACTCCCGCTTCTGGAAAGCGATCTTTTGACGGTGATGCAGGCGACTACAAACGGCACATTAAAGGATACGCCCGTTACCTGGAAAAAGGGTCACGCCTGCTGTGTGATCGTGGCATCTAAGGGTTATCCCGAGAAGTATGAATCGGGCTTTCCGATCACGCTTCCTTCCTGCAAAGCGGGGGAGGCGATCTATGTAGCCGGTGCGAAGATCACAAGCGGCGAGCTTGTCAGCGCCGGCGGCCGCGTGCTGGGCGTGACATCGACCGGCGAGACGCTTGCGGAAGCGATCGACCGGGCATATGCTTTAACCGATCGCGTTATTTTCACAAACGGCTATTGCCGCAGAGATATCGGACAGAGAGCATTGCAGGCAAAAGGAGAATAGGCATGGTATTTAGAATATATGTTGAAAAAAAGCCGGAATTCGCAAACGAGGCGACGGGACTTTTAAATGAGATTCGCGGAATTCTGCAGATCGAAAGACTGACGCGCGTGCGTGTGATCAACCGGTATGATGCGGAAAAGATTGAGAAAGAACTGTTTGATTCGGTCATTGACACCGTTTTTTCGGAACCGCAGGTTGATACGACATTTGCGGAGCTTCCCAAGGATGATGCGACCGTATTCGGCGTGGAATACCTGCCCGGGCAGTTTGACCAGCGCGCGGATTCTGCCGCACAGTGTATCCAGATCATCTCTACCGGAGACCGCCCGCTTATCAGAACGGCCAAGATCTATATGCTTTACGGCGATCTGACACAAGAAGATGTCGATCGCATCAAGAAGTTTGTCATCAACCCCGTTGAGGCGCGTGAAGCATCCCTGCGCACAGTGAAGACGCTGGCAATCCCGTTTACGATTCCGGACGAAGTGGAAGTTTTGGACGGCTTTTTAAAACTGGATGAAGCAGGACTGCAGGATTTTATCACAAAGTACGGTCTTGCGATGGATCTTGATGATATCAAATTCTGCCAGACTTATTTTGCAAAAGAAAAGCGCAACCCGACGATCACGGAAATCCGTATGATCGACACCTATTGGTCCGATCACTGCCGTCACACGACGTTCCTCACAACGATCGACAATGTGACATTTGCGGATCCGATCCTGCAGGATGCGTATGATGACTATATCAAGACAAGGAATTTCCTTGGCCGCACGAAACCGGTGAACCTGATGGATATCGGTACCCTCGCGGCAAAGTATCTGAAAAAAACAGGACAGCTTACAAAACTTGATGAATCCGAAGAGATCAATGCCTGCACGGTGAAGATGGAGATCGAAGTCGACGGAAAGAAAGAGCCGTGGCTGCTGCTTTTCAAAAACGAAACGCACAACCACCCGACCGAGATCGAACCGTTCGGTGGGGCGGCAACCTGTATCGGCGGTGCGATCCGCGATCCGCTTTCGGGTCGAAGCTATGTGTACGGCGCAATGCGCGTGACCGGTGCGGCAGATCCTTTAAAACCGGTATCCGAGACGCTGCCGGGCAAGCTTTCCCAGCGTAAGATCGTCACAACGGCGGCAGCAGGCTATGCTTCTTACGGCAACCAGATCGGACTTGCGACCGGAATCGTAGACGAGCTTTACCATGACGGTTATGCGGCAAAACGTATGGAGATCGGCGCCGTGATCGGCGCAGCTCCGCAGGAGAATGTACGGCGTGAGTGTCCGGATCCCGGCGATATCGTGATCTTACTTGGCGGACGTACGGGACGCGACGGTTGCGGCGGTGCGACCGGTGCATCCAAATCGCATACGCTGCAGTCCCTCGAAGAGTGCGGCGCGGAAGTACAGAAGGGCAATGCGCCCGAGGAAAGAAAACTGCAGAGATTGTTCCGCAACAAGGAAGCCTGCCTGATGATCAAGCGCTGCAACGACTTCGGTGCAGGCGGTGTATCCGTTGCAATCGGCGAGCTTGCGGACGGTCTTGATATTGATTTAAATGCGGTACCCAAGAAATACGAAGGTCTTGACGGTACGGAGCTGGCGATCAGCGAATCGCAGGAGCGTATGGCGGTTGTTGTGGAAGCGAAGGACGCAGGCCGCTTCATCGAACTTGCGGGTGAGGAAAACCTCGAGGCGACCGTTGTGGCAAAAGTAAAAGCAGAGCCGCGCCTTACCATGA
>JAIKWO010000201.1 GCA_024684675.1 Lachnospiraceae bacterium | reverse complement strand
ACCGTCCGCATCTTCCATCGTATAGAGCGGTTCTACGGAATCGATCCGCGAACCACGTTTTGCCTTACGGCTCTTCCACTCTGCTTCCTGCATCTGGATATGTGCGCAGTCACGAAGCATGATGCTGCACAGATCCACGGTCGCTTCCGTTGCAAAAATCTGTCCTCTGAACCCCCTTGCATACAGAAGCGGTAATAGACCGGAGTGATCCACATGTGCGTGGGTCAGAAACACATAATCGATGAGTCCCTCCTGGATGGGAAGCGGTGCATTCTCAAACGTATCCACCCCTTGTTCCATACCGAAATCGATCAAAATGTGTTTGCCGCAGGCATCTAAATAATGACAGCTTCCCGTCACTTCATGCGCGGCGCCTATGAACGTAATTTTCATACGATCACCTCCGTTGTTTTTTATTGTAGATCTTCACGCTGATCGTAGTATTCTTCCAATTGCGATCTGCACTCTAAGAACAGCCGGCCGAGATCGGGATCAAACTGCGTCCCGAGCGATTCTTCTATAATGCCAAATGCCGTATCGTATGACATCGCATCTTTGTAAGCGCGTTTGCTGACAAGCGCGTCAAACACATCGGCGAGTGCCATGATACGCGCCTCAATCGGGATCTGATCACCCGCAAGATGATCCGGATATCCTGTACCGTCCCAGCGCTCATGGTGATAATGCGCGATGTTGCAGGCGGTTTCGACAAAATGCTCATCCTCCACATCACCGAGGATCTCCCTGATCGCCGCAGCGCCGCTTGCCGAATGCGCTTTCATCTGATCAAATTCTTCCGGTGTAAAACGCCCTTTCTTCTTTAAGATCGCATCATCGATCGCAATCTTTCCGAGGTCATGCATAGGTGCGGCTTTGATGATATTTTCACAAAGCTCAGCCGGCATGATGTGTGGCGAACTCTGGATCGCATCCACCAGGATCCGAACCGCGTCACTCGTACGCTTAACATGACCGCCTGTCATATTGTCACGGTTTTCAATAAGCTCCGCAACGCCGAAGATGATCTTACTTTGGATCTCCTGGATACGTTCGGTCTGCATGTTCACCGCATAGGTAAGCTCGTCGTTGAAGTCGTTTAGCATGCTCATGGTTTCTTGCTGCTGCGTATCATCCATGAAGTAGAGCATGTAACCGATCATCTTTTTGCGGTAATGCATCGGAAACATATTGATGCAGATCTGGTTGCCGTCCACGTTCTGGTACCAAACGACTTCCTCGCTGCCTTCATTCACCTGCGCGATATGCTCATCGAGATTTTCAAACACTTCATTCGCAGGAATGATTCTGTCCACACGTAAGGCAGCCAGTGCAGGAAGCAGCTTTTCACCCTCCTCATTGCAGCCCATGTAGCGTTTCCTTTTATCAATAATCACAATACCCTTGGTACCGTATTGTGACATAATGCCCGCGAGCATACCCTCGATATCGTACTTATCGAAACGCTGCATCAGGATAAAAAGCGTCAGCATGATCGCAACATATAAAAACGGCATCCACTCGATTGCGGTACGGATACGCTGGCCGATCATATACAGGATGAGCGACGCAAGCTGCATGCCAAAAAGCACCAGACTGTTTAACTTGGAAACATTGTTGCGTTCCAAAACCGTCACCAGAATGATGATAAACGAGCATGCGTTAAATGCGATCAGCTGGACATTATAGACTGTGTGCATCGGTCCGTATGTCCGAAGCAGCGTACTGACGCCGTCCCGGGTGACAAGTTCTGTTGTTGCATAGAAGAGTTCGGTGTGTCCGATGGACAAAACCGAGAAATAAAGAAGCGTACAGAAAACGATCAGTCCCGCCACAACAGGCGAGGGGATCTTTACCTTACAAAGATATGCGATGTTTAAAAAGCAAAGAACCGGCATAAAGCAGCCGCTTAAATAGATCAGTTTGATCGACATGTGTGCCATTCCGATGGAATCGGAAGCCGCAAGCGCCCAGTATCCGCCGACCGCAATGCAAAGAAGCGACAACAGCATACTAAAGAACACCAAGCTCCGCCGTTGCATCAGCGTCATATGAACCACTGTGATGACA
Organism: Lachnospiraceae bacterium; assembly: GCA_024684675.1. Lineage (GTDB taxonomy): Bacteria > Bacillota > Clostridia > Lachnospirales > Lachnospiraceae > VSOB01. Next base: position 3,917 of record JAIKWO010000201.1, on the reverse strand, counting down.
ACGCTCACAAGAAACGCTATCAGATAAGCCCACAAAATCGCATTCATACACTACCCTCTCATGAAAGATTCTATAAATTCCCAATCCAGGCGGATACTTCTTTGAAAAAAGCTTCCGGCCGGTCAATATGCACATTATGCCCTGCGCCTTCAATCAAAACGTACTTGGCGTCAGGGTAGAAGTCCAACCATTTTTTCTGTGCAACGCAACCGACCGCTGTATCCAGATCGGCTGTCAGGATCAGAACCGGCCCGGCATAAATATTCTTACGGGCGGCTGCATCGATATCAAAACTGAAACTCCCCTTGATGATTCCGTGGAGGTTCTCATTTTCCGCATTGGCAAGCATGGACGGATACACCTGCTCCATAAACCGTTCATATGCTTCCGGCGTCAGGTTTGCATCCATCAGAGAAAATGCGGCACGCATCCGGATCGTAAGCCCCTTTAAAAATGGCGTGTCCTTTTCGGAATAACTCCCCATTTTCGCTGTCGGCGCGCTCGGTCCCGCTGACGGAACAAGAAGCATCAGACCACGGATCTTTTCCCCGTGCTTAGCTGCCATTGCGCGCGAGACACCTGCTCCGAACGAGTTCCCGCCCAAGAAAAAACGCTTTCCCCCAGTCAGTTCCTCCATCATCAGATACAAGAGTTCCATCATTTCTTCACCGGTACGCACGCTGCCGCGTTTTGAGCGCCCCATACCGGGAAGATCCACGTAAATACGTCGAAACGGCTTATCGAGTGATGTAAAGATCGGCTCCAGTGCTTTTTCCAGATAGGTATGCTCGATCGCCCAGCCATGCACCAGTAAAAACGGTGTCCCTTCGCCGATCTCTTCGTAAAAAATCTCTGCCTCTCCGTGTTGCCAGTATGCCATTTCAGGTGTTCCTTTTCGTGGATATTACTGTTCTGTTTGCATAGTTTCTCTATATAAAATTGTATTAAAATTTTATAGATTTGTCTAGCATTTTAGACATTTTGCCACATTCTGTGAATAAGACGCCGGCGCGGCACGCATAATACAAACAGCCTTCGGAATCTCCGAAGGCTGCCACATTATGATACAATCATTCCACTTTCAATTTGCTTACAAGAAACTATGCCCGAAGCTGCGTTCCTCCGGATCCCAAATGGAACTCCGTACAGGTACAGGAATGAACCGGCTGACCGCAGAACGGACACGTGTCATTCGCACCATTCCGATTATCGGGTAGCATACCGCCGCTCACTTCTTCCAGCTCTTTGTCGCTTAATACTTTTACATCGTCCTGTTTCATATCAGATCACCTCGTGCTTCTTTTCCGTATGATTAACGGTTCTAATATATTATACGATGCAGGCGGCAAAAAGACTACATGATCCTGTTTTCTTAAAAACTTTCTTCTCAGCTTCCTAATCAACCTTGAAACGATTGATCGCCGTCTTCAGGCTCTCCGCATTCTCTTCACTCGTCTCGGCAAGCCTTTCGATATTTACGGATACCTCCGATGCCTGGTCATTCATGTCGAGAATGTTGTTGATACCATCCGTATTTTCAAGCGATGCGTTGTTTACGGAAGTGATCTGCTTTGCGATCTCTGAAATGGAATCACTTAAGGAAATCATGGAGTCGCCGATCTCCGCAACTGCCTGTTTGATCGTCGCAATGCCTTCATCGTAATGCTGGCCCTGTTCGGAGAAAACTTCAAAGCTGGAGATCACATCATTCTTGATGAAGTCAATCAGCTTGGATACTTCACTTCTTACATTTGCCACAGAATCATTGCTCTCCGCAACAATCTTGGTGATGCTCATAGCCGTCTCTTTGGACTGATCCGCCAGCTGACCGATCTCGCCTGCTACAACCGCAAAGCCCTTACCGGCTTCACCTGCTCTTGCAGCCTCGATGGAAGCATTTAAGGAAAGCAGGTTCGTCTGCGATGTAATGGACATGATATCCTCTGCCAGTTCATTGATCTGCTCAACCGCTCTGAGACTTTCAAGCGCTTCCTGCATATTGTCGATGGTATGCTGCAGGGTCTCCAAATTGGTCTTGATCGCTTCATCGATCTTGTTGTTGATATCCGCACTGGAAGCAATCAGATCAGCGGAATCCTTCTGTCCGGTCTCCACCTTTTCATTTACAACATCCACAAGACCTACGATCGTATCAATCTCCTTATGAATGGAATCGATCGAATCGTTTGTCTCTGTGATCTTGCGAGAAAGGGAATCTGCAACATCCTTGTTGTCGGTCGTTACTTCACCCAGAAGTCTGGATGCATTGTTCAAGTCGGAAGAACTTGTGCTTAATGCGCCGCTGCAGTTACGGAACAGCCCGACAGCATCCTTCAAGGTGTCAATAACCTCCTGCGTTCCGTTCGCCAGCTTGCCGATCTCGTCCGCACGTTTTCCCAGAACCGCCAGATCCTTGTTCTCACTGATGTCATGTTGCGCAACCTTCGAAAGCGCACTCTGCACTTTCGTGATCGGTTTGATCAGATGGCCGATGAGAAGTGCCAGAAGAACTGTGATCGCGATGATCACGCCGATACCAAACAGGAACACGCGTCCGGATGCACTGAACGCCTGCGCATATAACTGGTCTTCAGATGCGCCGACAAAAAGGAGCCAGTCGCGGTCTTCAATATAACGATAGTAACCGAGCATTCTCTTGCCGGAGCCGGATTTCACATAGTTGATAACGCCATTCTTCGTTCCGGGCTCTGCTGCAACCTCTTCCACGGAGAGGATAGTAGCGCCGTCATTTGCAAGATTACTGCCGGGTACAAGCTTTTCAATAACAGATGTAATGGCTGCATTGCTCGGTGCAAGCGTGATTTCATCCGATTTGCTCGAGTAGTATACAACCGGGTTCTTGACGCCGGTCAGAACGATTTCCTGATCACTGACAATCTTAACCGTGTTCTCCAGAATGTCATACAGATCCTTCTTATCAAGGTCGAGTGACAGGTAGCCGGCAGGTTCTCCTTTTGAATTCCACGAGGAACGGGATACAACAAGCGCCACTTCGTTCGTTGCAGGCGATACCGCAAAAACGCTGTGATACGGCTTACTTTTATCCGCGAAATAAAGATCCTGGATCAGCTTAACTATATCCGGTGCGCTGCTGTATCCGATCAGTTCCGGATTCGTATGGTTCAAAACCGTGCCGTTATACGCAGCGTAGAACATGTTTCTGGCACCGGGCACAATACTGTTGTATTGCACAATATAATTCTGCGCCTCGGAAACTGCCTGCGCATCGTTCGGATTCTCCACCACGGCACTCATACGCTTAGATGCCATGAAGCCGTCCATATATGCATTTTCGATTTCAAAATACATATTGAGCTGGAGCGCGGACGAGTCAACCTTTCCCTCCAGGTTTTTGGTCGCCTGCTCTTTCATGATGTTAAGCATGTTATAAGAAGCAAGCGCGCTCTGAACTAAAATACCGATTATCGTTGCAAGAACAACGAAAATCGTAATTCTGGCGGATAATTTCTTAATTCTCATACGCACCTCCCGAAAGGTCGCTTTCGTCAAAATCAGCAAGTTATTGGATTTAAGGGTATATTATATGGAAATTATACCATGATTCAGCGATTTGACAAATATTTTTTGCAAATTTGAGAATTTGTTCAGCGTATTACTTCTGCATTGCCTGACGAAACTCTTCCAGCGACATATGTGACAGTTCAGAAGCAACTACTTCGTCCAGTTTGCCTACTTTTACGCAATCGATAAGTTCAAGAAGATGACGCTGCCTCTCTTCATCACGGCCGGCTTCGCGGCCTTCTTCACTGTAGATCTGTTTATACTCTTCCTTTATGAATTCCTTGTACTCATCCATATCAAATTCGCCAAGAATAGATGTCATGATCCTTGCCCTCTCTTTCTGCAGGATATCTGTCAGGATGCCGTTCTCAATA
>JAIKWO010000200.1 GCA_024684675.1 Lachnospiraceae bacterium | reverse complement strand
TATGAAGCAGTGCGCATACATAAGGAAATGGAAGATTGAGAATATGTCCGATCGCGGCGGCAGATGATCCGCCGTGGCAGAACAATGCTATTGTCCGATGCGCGGGTTCTTCCTTTTCGTTACGATAGTATAATCCATCGCGTATAAAGCCAAAATCGGCGAGCCACTTATCGATCCCCGCTTCGATCTGATCTATGCAGTCCAGTACCCGGTTGGTCTTGAAAAACGGAGTTTCTCTCCAGTTCGGATCATTGAGATTCAGACCCAGTCTGGCCATCTCATTGGTAATCTCCCAGGGATGACCGCCGGCAAACAGTTCTGTTTGATCTGTGCTTCCCCATGTTACCTCACGCATAAAGTCCAGTGTTTTGACAGGCAGACCCAGTACTCTGTGCGTAGCCTCGGCTGTCTCGACAGCACGGCCGAGCGGTGAGGTCCAAATTTCTTCAATTTTTTCTTCTGCCAAACGCTGAGCGGCAAGCTCTGCCTGCTCTTTTCCGATAGCTGTAAGGCAGTCTTTCTCATAGTTCGGTTCCCCATGTCGAATAAATATCAGTCTCATTTGCTCTCCCTCCAGATTTACTGTACTAATCTTATCATAAACTAAAGAGAATGTGTAGGATGAAATAATGTGGCCATCATTCCTTCAGAAAAAGCAGAAATGACAGATGTCATGCGTGTTCTCATTGAAATCATGTGATTCTTAAGGTAGGATGTATTTGAGATCTGTGAAAAATGAGACATAAAGGCGCAAAGAAGGGAGCAGTATGGCACTCAGGATAATCCGCAACGACATTACCAAAATGAATACAGAAGCCATCGTAAATACCGCGAATGGCAGACCGGACGTCGGCTCGGGGTGTGATCATGCTGTTTACTTAGCAGCGGGCCATGATGAACTCCTGACATACAGGAAGGAGAAGATAGGCAGCGTCCGCGAAGGGAAAGCCTTTATCACGCCGGGGTTTAAACTGGCAGCAAAGTACATAATCCATGCTGTGAGTCCGCGTTTTAAAGATGGCAGATCGGGTGAAGAGAGGGTGCTGAGGTCCTGCTACAAAAACAGTCTGCGGCTGGCGAAAGAGAATGGTATAAGATCGGTATCCTTCCCGCTGATCTCTACCGGAAGCTTCGGATATCCGAAGGAGGAGGGCCTGAGGATAGCGCTTGATGAGATCAACGCCTTCCTTGCGGAAAACGATATGGAGATATACCTCGTCGTTTTTGACGATACGGCTGCGGATCTGGGAAAGAAACTGTATCCGGGGCTGGAAGAATATATTGACCGGAAATATGTCGAGCAGGCAGAAGAGGCAGAATATGCTGCACCGCGACCGTCGGCTCCAGCTGCGCCTTTTGTGGGATCTGCGCCTGGCGGACCTTTTGTCTCTGCTCGGATGGAAATGAGCAGGCCTGCGTATGGTACAGGCCGGATGAAGTTAGGCAGACCCTCTGCCTCTTCAGAGAAAAGAGCCGCAAAACCGGCCGGGGAGCCGGAACCTGTTGCTTATGAATCCATGGAAGCGGACAGCTTCTGCGATTTTGAAACGGAGCATGAAAGCAGGCTTGCAGAGCGCATGAAGCATCTTTCCGATACTTTTTCGGAGTGTCTGCTGTATCTGATCAGGGAAAAAGATATGGAGAATGCCGAGGTCTACAATCGGGCGATCGTGGACAAGAAGGTTTTTTCGAAGATCAAGAACAATCCGGACTACCATCCGCAGAAGCTCACCGCACTTTGTCTGTGTGTAGGCGCACGGCTGAATCTCGACGAAGCGAAGGATCTGCTTGCGAGGGCAGGATACGCATTGTCCCCGTGCGATAAAACGGATATCATATTTTCGTATTTTATCGAAAATGAGATATATGACATGCTCGAACTGGATATCCAGCTAGAGGAGCATGGACTGCCGTGCATTATTTCCTGAGTTTTAACAGTTTTTTTGAAGCCGTTTTGGGATTTTGAATACATTTTTCAGAGGTCGCTTGCCGGGCGACCTTTGTTTTTATTTTGAATAGTATAATGAGCCCATCAAAGGAAAACCGGACAGTCCGGTACACTTATAAGGAGGGCAATATTATGCGTAAAGATTTAACTGAGGTTGTTTTTATCCTGGACAGAAGCGGATCGATGAGCGGGTTGGAAGGTGATACGATCGGCGGTTTCAATTCGATGATCGAAAAGCAGCGCAAGGAGGAAGGCGAAGCGTTTATTTCCACGGTACTTTTTGACGATCGTTCGGAGGTTCTCTATGACAGGGTGCCCGTGAAGAAGGTGGAGCCGATGACCGACAGGCAGTATTATGTCAGAGGCTGCACGGCGTTGCTTGACGCTATAGGCGGAGCGATACACCACATTTCCAATGTTCATAAATATGCCAGGGAAGAGGACAGACCGGCGAAGACTCTGTTTGTCATTACCACGGACGGGATGGAAAATGCGAGCAAGATATACAGCTTTCAGAAGGTTAAGGAAATGGTGGAGAAAGCGAAGAAGAAGTACGACTGGGAATTCATTTTCCTCGGTGCAAATATCGATGCCATCGAGGTGGCCGGGCGATTCGGTATTGATGCGGACCGGGCCATAAATTATGAATGCGACAGCGCTGGCACCGCATTGAATTTCAATGTCCTGTCCCGGGCGGTATCATCGGTCAGAAAAGCGGGAAGCATGAGTTGCGCAAGGGCAGAGATGGATGATCAGCTTGACACTATCAGGGAAGATTACTCAAAAAGGCATAAAAGAAGATAAAGAAAAATAAAACATGCTAATTCCGCCCAATATGCATTTATTTTTTCACCCATACGGTATAAACTGGATTCATAACAAGAATGGTTCTTGTTTGTGTGATTTATAAAATAACAAGATAACCCACCACCTTCAGGTGGTGGGTGCAAGCTTGCACGGTGCGGGGTTCAAGCCCCGCACCGTGGGGCTGCGAAGCAGACATTTTATAGCGAGCAAATTGCAAAGCAATTCGCGAGTTTGACTAAGGAGATGATTGTATGGGAGTTTTTTCAAAGCATCACAGATTTCGTGAGGCCGGAGAGGATGCCAATGTCTACAATGTAGAGAATTACGGTACCCCCGTGACTTCGCTGTTTACCACCACCAAGGTGTTCACGCTGCATCATCACATCGATATCACCGATGCGCATGAGAACATCGTGTATCAGTCGCGTTCAAAAGTTATTTCGATACATGACAAGACTGATCTGTTCAGGGTAACGGGTGAGCCGGTAGCGCACATCGAGCGTAAATTCTTCAGCCTGCACGAGAGACATTTTGTTACCATGGCAGACGGCCTGCAGTTCGAGCTTTCCAATGAGATCTGGCATCTGATCAAGGATATCACCAATATCGAAGGCCTCGGATGGCAGCTGCGCGGCAATATCGCGGGACTCAATTTCGAGCTTTTGGATACCGACGGAAGCATCATTGCAGTGATCGGACAGAAGATGATATCGATCCATGACAAGTATTGCATCGATATCTACAAGAAAGAATACGAAGAGATCGTAGTAGCAATACTGGTAGCACTGCAGCACATGATGAGGGATCGCGCCGCAGCCGCTTCGGGTGGCAGCGGAGGAGGCTCGTCGTCGGGAGGCTGATGAACGCAGTGACCGTTTCACGGTCGGGTGAAGGAGGCAATGATATATCATGGGAAAGTGTGAAGTCTGTTTCCGTCATTGCGAGATCCCCGAAGGGGGAAAGGGTTTCTGCGGAGCCAGAGTATGTATCGAAGGACAGGTAAAAGCATATAATTACGGGAAAATCTCGTCAATAGCACTCGATCCGATCGAGAAAAAGCCGTTGGCGAGGTTTTTTCCCGGCAGTTACATCCTTTCTGTCGGGAGCTTCGGCTGCAATCTGCGCTGTCCGTTCTGCCAGAACAATGAGATCTCATGGTCTGATGAAGCCTTTGCCGAAATGCAAAACGCCGGGACAATGAGCCCTCAGGAACTGGCGGAAACAGCAGCTCAGTGCACTTCGAAGGGAAATATCGGAGTGGCGTTTACCTACAATGAACCGCTGGTCGGATATGAATTTGTGCGTGATACCGCGAGACTTGTGCATGCTTTAGGGCTTAAGAATGTGCTGGTGTCCAACGGGACCGCGGAGCCGGAGATCCTGGATGCAATACTGCCGTACATCGATGCGATGAATATAGATCTGAAGGGCTTCACCGACAGGTACTATGAGAAAGTTCTGGGCGGCAACAGGCAGATGGTCATGAACTTTATAGCGAAGGCCGTACAGAGATGTCATGTGGAACTTACGACGCTGATCATTCCGGGAGAAAATGATTCAGAGGATGAGATCCGGGAAATGAGCCGCTGGATAGCAGGTCTTACGGACGAGTTCGGGAGAAAGACCGGTGCTGAGATACCGTTGCATATTTCCAGATTTTTCCCGAGATTTCACATGACCGACCGGGCGGCGACGGATGTGAAGAAGGTTTACCGGCTGGCAGAAGTCGCACGGGAAAACCTGAAGTATGTTTATACGGGAAACTGCTGATCTAGAGGATTCATATGTTTCATGTGAGGACCCCATTTACAATGGCGATCCTTGCGACGTTTCGCTTGCAACGGATCGCGTAAATGGGCCCTTCATGTGTATCTCCTTCTCAAAAAAAAATCTCTTTTATTTTATGAAAAAATGTTATAAATACCCCAAAATAACGACAAATAGAGGCTTAAGGGTCTCCTGCTTTTTAGTGCAATTCACACCGCAATAGAAAAGGACATCCGATTGGATGTCCTTTTTATCTGCGGAAGATGGGACTTG
>JAIKWO010000041.1 GCA_024684675.1 Lachnospiraceae bacterium | reverse complement strand
AGACTCGTACCCCATCTCGATCAGCGTTTCGATGTCTTCATACTGCCCCGAAAGACCGTCCATCTTCGCCACGAGATCCTTCATATTCTTCAGTTCCTTCATCTTGCTGTTCGAGTAGTCGGGATCATCCCAGAAACCGGGCGCTTCCATCTCCCGTTCCAGCTCTTCAATGCGACGCTTCTTATCGTCAAGTCCGAGAGAATCCCGCACCTCTTTCAAAGGCTCCGCATAGGACTGAAGCTCTGTCTTCATCTGATCTAATTCAACCAAGTGATTACCTACTTTCTACCGCAGCAGTTCTTGTACTTCTTGCCGCTGCCGCAAGGACACGGATCGTTTGGATAAATCTTGACGCTTTCGCGTTTCTGCGGTGTCTTGGCAAGGGTGTCGTCTTTGTTGGTACCCGTCACCTTGGCAACCTGCTCTCTCTCCACCTTCTGCTCAACACGAACATGGAACAGAAGCTTGACCGTATCTTCACGGATGCCGTCCGACATCGCCTCAAACATCTCGAAGCCCGCACGTCTGAATTCAACGAGCGGATCACGCTGTCCGTACGCCTGCAGACCCGCACCCTGACGGAGCTGATCCATGTCGTCGATGTGATCCATCCATTTTTTGTCGATTACTTTCAAAAGTACAACCCGTTCGAGTTCGCGGATCGCTTCCGCATTCGGGAATTCCGCTTCCTTGCTCTCGTAAAGCTTAGCCGCCTCTTCCTTAAGCTGCTGCTTTAAGGATTTCTTCTCCAGTTTATTGATCCGTCCTCTGGAAACCGGCTCAAGCGGAATGATCGGAAGAAGCACGCTGTTGAGCTCGACGAGATCCCAATCGTCCGGATCCATGTCGTCGCCGATACACATATCAACCGTATTCTCTACAATATCCGTGATCATCTTGTAGATAACATCACGCATGCTCTCGCCGTCCAGAACGCGACGTCTCTCTTCGTATATGATCTCACGCTGGTCATTGTTGACCTGGTCGTATTCCAGCAGGTTCTTACGAATGCCGAAGTTGTTGCTCTCGATCTTCTTCTGCGCATTCTCAATCGCATGCGTCAGCATCTTATGCTGGATCTCCTGTCCTTCCGGGATACCCAGTGCATTGAACATACTGATCAGACGTTCGGAACCGAACAGTCTCATCAGATCGTCCTCAAGCGAAATGTAAAAGCGAGACTCGCCGGGGTCACCCTGACGTCCGGAACGTCCGCGCAGCTGGTTATCGATACGTCTCGATTCGTGACGCTCCGTACCGATGATCATAAGACCGCCTGCTGCCCTTGCCTCTTCGTCGAGCTTGATATCCGTACCACGACCTGCCATGTTCGTTGCGATCGTAACAGCACCGTGAATACCGGCATCCGCAACGATCTCAGCCTCGAGTTCGTGGAACTTTGCATTCAAAACCTTGTGATCGGGGATTCCCGCCTTACGAAGGAGCCTGGAAAGCTCCTCGGATGCTTCGATCGTGATCGTACCGACAAGCACAGGCTGTCCCTTTTCGTGCGCCGCTCTGACCGCTTCCACGATCGCGTTCAGCTTCTCGCGTCTTGTTTTATATACCGAATCCTGATGGTCGATTCGCTGCACCGGTCTGTTGGTCGGCACCTCCACTACATCCATTCCGTAGATATCGCGGAATTCCTGCTCTTCGGTGAGTGCCGTACCGGTCATGCCGGCTTTTTTCTCAAATTTATTGAAGAAATTCTGGAACGTGATCGTCGCAAGCGTCTTGCTCTCGCGCTTCACCTTCACATGCTCCTTTGCTTCGATCGCCTGATGCAGACCGTCCGAATACCGTCTGCCCGGCATGATACGTCCGGTGAATTCATCGACGATCAGAACCTGATCCTCCTTGACCACATAGTCCTGGTCGCGGAACATCAGATTATGCGCACGGAGCGCTAAGATGATATTGTGCTGGATCTCCAGATTATCGGGATCCGCAAGGTTCTCGATCTGGAAAAAACGCTCAACCTTCGCAACACCTTCCGCCGTCAGGTTGACGATCTTATCCTTCTCATTGACAATGAAATCGCCGGTCTCCTCACGCTCAACGCCCATGATCGCATCCATCTTGGAAAGATCCTGCATATCAGCGCCACGCTTCAGCTGTCTTGCCAGAATATCACAAGCCTCATACAGCTTTGTGGACTTGCCGCTCTGGCCGGAAATGATGAGCGGTGTTCTTGCCTCATCGATCAAAACGGAGTCGACCTCATCGATGATCGCAAAGTGCAGATCGCGAAGCACCAGCTGCTCCTTATAGATGACCATATTGTCACGCAGGTAGTCAAAGCCGAGCTCGTTGTTCGTGACATATGTGATATCACAGTTATAAGCCTCACGACGCTCGTCCGCCTTCATGGAGTTCAAGACTACGCCGACCTTCAAGCCGAGGAATTCATGAACCTGCCCCATCCACTCTGCGTCACGCTTCGCCAGATAGTCATTGACGGTTACAATATGTACGCCCTTCCCCTCAAGCGCATTTAAATATGCGGGGCAGGTGGAAACAAGCGTCTTACCTTCACCGGTTCGCATCTCCGCGATACGACCCTGATGGAGGATGATACCACCGATCAGCTGTACACGGAAATGTTCCATGTTCAGTACTCTTTTTGCCGCTTCCCGCACCGTTGCAAATGCTTCCGGCAGAAGATCGTCAAGCGTCTCGCCATTTGCAAAACGCTGTTTGTATTCTTTCGTTTTGTCACGAAGCTGCTCATCGGACAAAGCCGCCATAACGGGTCTTAACGACTCAATCTTATCCACGATCGGGGTGATCCGCTTGAGTTCGCGCTCGCTATGCGTTCCAAAGATCTTGGTTACAATACTCATCTATCTGTACTCATTCCTTTGCCTGTAAAGTTTACTGCATACAAAGCATATTCTAGCAGATTTGAATGAGGGTTTCAACTAAACGGCAGTCCTCCCGTACTCGCGCAGTTTATCGCGCATTTCATCCATGATCGCATGTGCACTGTCCGCAGCATACTTATCTCCTTTCACTGCCATGATACGGTCATACGTTTGAGCGCAATCGAAAAGTATCTGGTTCTGTTCGATATTGATGCCTTTTGTGAAGCCGTTCGACATCGTTCTGATAAAAGACAGCAGGCTGACTTCCACAAGGTTGCGGTAATCTTCATCCTGTCTGTTCAGTTCTTCCATCATCTTGGTCTTATATGTGCCGGCCGGATCGGATGCGATGATCTTTTTAGCGAGTCTGACACTCTTGAGCCTCTCCATATAATCGATGTATTGCTTCGCGGAGGGGATGATCGTCTTGTACAGAAGCACGAAAGCCGAAATGGCTTCTCTTTGCTTTCCAAGCGCCAAGATCTCTTCTTTCAGTCGGGTGATCTCAGCGGTATGATTCTCCGTTTTATCCGTCTCAAGGAAGTTAATGATCTCCCTGTTCTCCTCCATGTGCATCTTGTATTCCATGATCAGCGGCTCATTGATCTTGATAAAGATCGCATAGCCTTTCACCGTACTTGCAAGAGGCTCTTCCAGTTCAAGCTTGTCTCTGGACAGCATCTGATCCAGTCTCACATTCGTAAGAAGATTTTCCAGATCCTGCTCTACGGCTTTATCCATCTTCTCATCCTTGACGCTGCTCTTTGCAAATTTAGCCGCATTTGCGCGCCTTTTATGACCCATGAAGTCTTTTCGGACAATATGCTGCTGATCATCCTGCTCTCGCTGGATCGCCGTCTTGCGGTCGTCCTGAACAGCATATGTAAACTCCGCAAGGGGATCTTCCGAAGTGAGGAGCTCCGCATCCATCTTTTTCTGCGCCTTGACCGCCTTTTCCCGCTCGGCCCGTGCGTGCTCATTCAGTTCCCTTTCGTTCACTTCGAAGCCCTTTTGTACGATATAGGAGCCGACTCTTGCCTCCTTTTCCGCCTTCTGCGCAGCCGTTTCCGCAGTCTTAAATTCACCTCTGGCTTCATCCGAAATGCCCTTGGCTTTTTTGGCAGCATTGAAGTTTTCCACAAGGCGTGCCAGCGTCACGTCATCCCTCTCACGCATCAGCTGCGTAACAGACTGCATATAAGACCGTCCGCTTGTTAACTTCTTTTCTTCCGTGCTCATCTGATATACAAATGTCATATCCTGATTCATATCAGCCGTTGCAAAGTCAGAGCGGTCTGCTTTGATCCTCTTGCGATCCCGTGCGGAAAGCTCCTTCGGAGCAGCCTGCGCCTGTGCGATCTCAAACGTCTCGTCCGCGATCTGCTGTGCTTTTGTACGGTTGAGGAGTGACATCGCCATATTCGATGCCATCACCATATCTTCGGAAAGCAGCAGCAGCTTTTGACGTTCCTTTTCGGAATAAAGCGTGTTGCGCGTTTTATGTGCCGGATTCAGTACCGTTTCAAGATAATTGTTCATCTCGAGAATGCTGCCGTCGCCATATAACGACTTCATATACTGTGCCAGTGCACCGGCCCGTTCAACGCCGGGTGTCAGTTTCAGCTTGTGGCTCTTGGCAAACTTCTTAAGACCCGATTCCAGCTCGCTGACGGCCTTCTTTGTCCTTGCCTTCTCTTCTTTATGCACATCCTTCTGCGCCTGCTTTGCAAAATCGGCCATTTCCGTACCCATACCGAATTTGGAAAGCTTTTTGCGCTTTTTCATGGTATCGATATAGGTCTTCAGCTCTTTTTCATCCGAACTGAGGCGCAGTTTGTCCAGTTCTTTCTGGGAAAGCTTCGTAAAATCCGTCTCTTCCAGAAGTACATAGTAAGGCGACTGCATCATGGCCACGCGGGATTCATAGTCTTCTTTGATCTCTTCGAGCATGCGGATCTTCTCATCGATGATCAGCATGTTCATATCACCGATCCCGCCCTCCTGCTCAAGGCGCTGCATATCTCCCCGGATCGCACCGGCATGTGAAAGCGCACGGAGCTTTGCAAGTTTTCTCGGAAGATTCTGAACAAATTCATATTCATCATGATAGACAAACTCGTCCAGCGACGTATCCTGCACTTCCCGCAGAATACTGTACGCACTGGCTTCGATCTTAATGCCGCTGACAGCGCGGGAGATCACATCCGTCGCGCGCTCCTCCAGATTCTCATATCCCGGCAAGCCTTTATACATACTTGCATATGTTGCAAAATCACGTGAGATCTCCGTATAATCATTGGTATTTCCATCGTTTTCGTACTTATGCCCATGCTTGACGATCACATCCCTTGTCATCTTGATCGGCTCTTCATCATATGCCTTGTGAAGCTGCTCCAAGGAGCGATGTACGCCGGCCTGGTAACGTTCTTTATGCCTGAACTTATCTTTTCTCTTTTCAATCTCAGAGTCGCTTAAGCTTTTGTTTTTAAACACTTTTCTGTGCGTTTTCATAATCCCGTTGTAATTCTCATACGGAAGCATATACATGCTGTGCATCCAGGACGTACTCTGAATATTCTCTTTCAGCCTGGCACGCTCCTCCAGATCC
>JAIKWO010000096.1 GCA_024684675.1 Lachnospiraceae bacterium | reverse complement strand
GTACGAGCAGTGCAACACAGGCGTGAACTCCTATCTCTCCACAGAGAATAGAAACGCCGTTGTGGCGGCTTTAAAGCAGCTTCGCTATTCCGTATACGATGCGGGCAATGCAGACTACGCCGGTCGCTCTGTTTTCACAGGATACCGTACCGGCATGACGCTGACATTCCCGGAGCAGGAAGAGAAGCAGTATACGATCACGGAGGCGCGCGATGCATCGTACCTGGATGAGATCACCTTCATCCAGTCTGAGAAAGTGACGGGCACAACGCGTGAGTGCATGACGGATGTGAATGCCGGCAACTATACGACGAGTACACTCACAGAGCAGGATATGTCGGCGGTGACGATCCACAGGATCCGCCTTGCGTATAATAATCTCGATTCGAAAATTGATATCGATGCGGACAAGGACGGAGATCAGCCGATTGAGTTCCGCTATTACGGCGTCAACGGCTGGGAGACGATGGGCAATCAAAGCAGCGAGATCCAGACGATCAGCCTTTACGATGAGAATCAGAACCCGTATGAAGTGATGGCGGAATATAACAAGACGCATACCGGCACATCGAATCTGGACTATGCGATCTTCGTTCCCGAGACCGGCGAGTTGCTCCTTAGCGACAGCATCTATGCGAAGCTGAATGCGACCAAAGACAATCCGAAGACGGATGCGCAGGACGAGGGCCGGATCAGTATCACTTACAGCAAGACCAAGTGGGAAAAAGGTGAGCTGCGGCCGGAACATTATTTTTACTGCGAATCCGACAAGATCAAGTATAATGAAGAAAAGCTCGGATATCAGGATACGAGACAGGATATCTGCTATGACCTCGGATCGAACCAGGATGTACAGGTCAATACGCTCGCAGAGGATGCGATCGTACACGCGATCGGCCGTGATGTAGACGATATCATCAACGCGATCGAAGACGTTGAAAAGATGGAAGCGACGATCAAATCGCTTGAAAGTGTGACTGCAGAGTCGGATGCCGACAAGGAGACGTTAAAACGCAATCTCGATGCGGCGAACAAGGCGCTCACCTATCTGCAGGATAAGCTCAAGAACCTCTTTGAGGGCGGCATCACCAAGATGCAGGCGCACATGGACCGCGTGACACTCGCGCAGACCGATCTCGGTACAAGAGGCAGCAAGCTCGATCTTGTAAAGAAGCGTTTAAGCGATGAAAAGACGACCTTCAAGGAACTCGTCAAGGAGAATGAACAGGCGGATACCGCAGAAGTAGCTACCGATCTTGCAAGCGCAAAGAATGCGTACGACGCAGCGCTGATGGCAACAAGCAAGGTAATCCAGAACAGCCTGATGAACTACATATAAACCGTTAGAAGAAGGAGAACAGAACTATGAAAGCGAAAACAAGGTTATTTGGTGAAATCGAAATCGCAGATGATAAGATCATCCATTTCGAAAACGGCATTGTCGGATTTCCGGATCTTACAGATTTCGCGCTGATCCACGATGCAGAGAGAACAAACGGCATTATCAGATGGTTGCAGTCTTTCCAGGAGCCTAACTTTGCGATGCCTGTAATGGATCCGCTTCTTGTAAAGAAGGATTACAATCCGCAGGTTGAAGAAGAGCTGCTTAAATCGATCGGCAAGCTCGATGACGAAGAGATCTTCGTACTTGTGACCGTAACCGTTCCGGAGAATATCAAGGATATCAGTGTGAACCTTCGCGCACCGATCGTGATCCATGCATCGAACTGCAAAGCGGCACAGATCATTATCGACGATGACAAGTATCAGGTGAAATTCCCTGTTTACGAACAACTCCAGTCCATGAAGAAAGCGGGTGAATAATATGTTGGCGTTATCAAGAAAAAAGAATGAAGCACTCATGATCAACAACAACATCGAGATCACGGTGCTGGAAGTAAAAGGTGAGCAGGTGAAGCTCGGCATCTCCGCTCCGAGAGAAGTATCGATCTATCGTAAAGAAGTATATCTGCAGATCCAGGAAGCAAACAAGGAAGCGATGAGCGCGGACAGCCTGGATGCTCTCAAAGATCTTTTATAAAAATTTTAGAATTTAAGATGCAAAAACAGGGAAAATGTTTATGGGACACTATAAACATTTTCCTTTTTTTGTCCGATAAAGACTCTAGATAACCATTGAACCCAGATCACACGGAGGTGATTTACGATGACTTTAGAACCTATTTCAAGTGCAATGACATATCAGGCGCAGACACAGGCACCGCGCGCGGTAGAGAGTGCTCCGAAGATGAGCAGCGAACCCGCACCGGAGGCTCCGAAAGCTGTCGACGCCAAGACCGTATACGTAAGAGAAGCAGATGCAAAGGACGATGAACAGGGTAACAAAGACAGTGGTGCACAGCAGCAGCGTCAGCCGTCCAATGAGCATATCAGGAAAGTAGTCGAGAATCTTGCCAGCAAGATCGGCAACTCCGAAGCAATCTTCGGTATCCATGAGAAAACAAATCGTGTAACGATCAAGATCGTGGATAAGGAGACTAAAGAAGTGCTCCGCGAATTCCCGCCGGAGAAGACACTTGATATGATCGCCAAGGCATGGGAACTTGCCGGTATCATGGTTGACGAGAAGAGATAGGAGGAAACCAATATGCCGATGAGGATCACCGGACTTGCATCCGGACTGGATACAGAATCCATGGTCGCTGAGCTTGTAAAGGCTTCCAGCGGCAAGAAGACGAAGCTCGAAAAAGAGCAGACCAAGATGGAATGGACCCAGGACGCATGGAAATCCATCAATACAGAGATTAAGAATTTCTACACGCAGCAAACTGCGAAGCTGAAATTTTCAAGTGCATACGCAAAGAAGAAAACAACTGTAGCGGACAGCAGGATCGCAACGATCGTGGCAGGCGACAACGCCGTAAACGGTTCGCAGACACTTTCCGTACAGTCTCTTGCTAAGACCGCTTACCTGACGGGCGGTAAGATCAAATCCACCGACGGCGTGAAGAGCGACAGTAAGCTCTCCGACGTACTTGGGATCGGTTCCGATGAAGAGATCACCATTTCCGTTAACAACGGTAAAGAGACGACCGACATCACCTTAACCGGTAACCAGACGATCGCGGATCTTGCATCCAAGATGACCAAAGCGGGCGTCAATGCAAGTTTTGACGAGAAGAACCAGCGCTTCTTCGTAAGTGCATTAGAGAGCGGCGCAGATCACGACTTCACGATCAGCGCGTCCAACGCAAACGGCCTCAATGCTCTCTCGAAGCTGGGTCTCATCACAAAAGATGACTTAACGAATAACGCACAGCTCACAGCGGCACAGGCAACACTTTCGATGAGCGATGACGATATCAAAGCGACGGAAGAGTACAATACATTGTACCTTGCAAAGCTGGCAGCGCTGGAAGAGGCAGATCCGGACGGCACCAGAACACCGGAAGATAAAGCCGCTGAGGCAGAGTCAGCGATCCTCGCACAGATCAAAGCATCCGCACAGGCAGCAGTCAATGCGTCAAATGATGTCGCAAGCGCAGGCGCAGTTAAGATCAAAGGACAGAACGCACAGATCACCTTAAACGGTGCAGTGTTCGAATCCAATACAAACTCGTTCTCCATCAATGGCCTGACCATCACCGCTACGGCAGTGAGCGAAGTGGTGGGAACGGACAGCGAAGGAAACAGCATTTACGCAGAGACCGCCATCAATACAGCGGACGATGTGGATGCGATCTACGATACGATCAAATCGTTCTTCAAGCAGTACAACGAACTCATCAATAAGCTCGATAAGCTTTACAACGCAGAGTCTTCCAAAGGGTACGAGCCTCTGACGGACGATGAAAAGGAAGCGATGAGCGACGATGAAGTCGAAAAATGGGAAGCGAAGATCAAGGATGCCCTCCTTCGAAGAGACGGCAACTTAAATACGATCATCAACACCTTAAAGACAGGTATGCTGGAGAGCTTTACGGTCGGTGATGACAAGATCTCTCTCTCCACTTTCGGTATCGCAACACTCGGATACTTCGATGCGGCTGACAATGAGCACGGCGCATATCATATCGCAGGTGATCCGGATGATACGGCTGTAACAGATACAAAGGATAAATTAAAAGCGGCGATCGCAGAGAACCCGGAGCGT
>JAIKWO010000145.1 GCA_024684675.1 Lachnospiraceae bacterium | reverse complement strand
CAAAGAGATCGTTCCTCCTTCCGAGATGGAAGTTGCTGTCTTCACAGACGAGAAGCAGGTTCGTGAAGAGAACATTAAGAAGATCACAGAGAAGCTCGAAGAGGCATTTGCGGATAACGAAGAGTGGCTTGCGATCCTCGGCGAAGCGATCTACCAGTATGAGAAGAAGACAGTACGTAAGATGATCCTCAAAGATCACAAGCGTCCCGACGGCCGTGAGATCACACAGATCCGTCCGCTTGCGGCTGAGGTTGACCTCATCCCCCGCGTACACGGATCCGCTATGTTTACACGTGGTCAGACACAGATCTGCGATGTATGTACCCTGGCTCCGCTTTCCGAAGCACAGAAGGTTGACGGCATCGATGAAAATGTAACGACCAAGCGCTATATGCATCACTATAATTTCCCGTCCTATTCCGTAGGCGAGACAAAGCCGAGCCGTGGCCCGGGACGTAGAGAGATCGGCCATGGTGCACTTGCAGAGAGAGCACTTCTCCCTGTTCTTCCTTCCACGGAAGAGTTCCCGTATGCGATCCGCTGCGTATCCGAGACATTCGAATCCAACGGTTCCACATCCATGGCTTCCACTTGTGCATCCTGTATGTCTTTGATGGCTGCCGGTGTTCCGATCAAGAAGATGGTTGCGGGCATCAGCTGCGGTCTTGTAACAGGCGATACAGATGACGATTTCGTACTTCTTACCGATATCCAGGGTCTCGAGGACTTCTTCGGTGACATGGACTTCAAGGTAACCGGTACAACAGAAGGTATCACAGCGATCCAGATGGATATCAAGATCCATGGTCTGACAAGACCGATCGTAGAAGGTGCGATCGCAAGATGCCGTGAAGCAAGACTTTTCATCATGGATACCTGCATGAAGCCGGCGATCGCGAAGCCGCGTGAGACCGTTAACGAATATGCACCGAAGATCGTCCAGATCACAATCGATCCGGAGAAGATCGGTGATGTTGTCGGCCAGAAGGGCAAGACGATCAACGAGATCATTGCAAGAACCGGCGTGAAGATCGATATTACAGATGACGGTGCAGTTGCTGTATGCGGCACGGATAAGGCAATGATCGAGAAAGCGATCGAGATGATCAAGATGATCGTTACAGATTTCGAAGAAGGCCAGATCTTCCAGGGTAAAGTTGTATCCATCAAAGAGTTTGGCGCATTCATCGAGTTTGCACCGGGCAAGGAAGGCATGGTTCACATCTCCAAGATCGCAAAAGAGAGAATCAACCATGTTGAGGATGTCCTGACACTTGGCGATACGGTTACCGTTGTATGCCTTGGCAAAGACAAAATGGGCAGGATCAGCTTCTCTATGAAGGATGTTGCACAGAAATAAAAGAATCTATATAAGCTACTGATAAAAGAGATCGGATTTCCGGTCTCTTTTTTTCTATGTTTTTCTACGGGAAATCAATGATTTTTAAAGCTGTATGGTATAATAATGGAGTAATTTGACAATTTTAATCGTATATCCAATAAGAGAGAAAACTATGATTGAAATAACTTTTATCACAAAAAAGAATCTCGAGATGTATAAACCGTTCATTCCGGTGGATGTGTCGGAATGGCTGTTTTTGGGGCAACCGATTATGCTGGGCGCCGTTTCGGGCAATGCAGCGTGCGGTTTTTTGATGCTGTTTATGATCGGTGACAGGGCGGAAGTCCGTTCGTTGACAGTAGCGGATGGCTTTGACAGGGATGCAGTTATGGAAGCGCTTGTCGGTTTTGTCGCGGATCATTTGGGTGAATTCGGCATCCGTTCCGTATCAGCTGCATATGAAGGGGAAGAGGATGTCGTTGTATCAATGGACCGGGCGTACCTGGCACATGACTTTTCAATCCGGCTTGAGCGTTGCTATCGTTTTCGGATCACGATCAAGGATGTTCTTGCAAGTGATATGGCGGTGCGTCTTGTGAAGAACCGGGCAAATCTATCATCGACAAACATCAAACCTCTTTGTGAGATCCCCAAACGGTACTTGAACATGATCCCCAATGCGATGCAGGTCGCTTTTTTCGAAAAATGCGACCAAAATCTGAGCCATGTTTTCCTGGAAGACGGGCAGATTGCAGGACTACTCCTTGTCCGCAGGAAGAATGAGCAGCTGTTTAGTCTGGAAGATCTCTATACCGTCAGGATCAACCCGATGGTGGTCATGGCGCTTGTTGGAGCCGTGATGCAGGCGGTGGTAAAAGCCGTGAAGGAGCGAAAGCTGGATGCATCTGCCGAGCTGGTCTTCCAAATGACGGAAGATCGAGGGACTGAAATGCCGGAAAAACTGCTGCACATCCTACCGGATTCGGAACCTTGGTATCATATTGCGGAGTTATTGCCCGCATCGAATGCGGTATAGACGAAGGGAGCGCGTATGCAACGTCATCTGACCAAAGAAGAGCAACTGAGGATCCAACGCGAAGCACTTACCAAAGCACAGCAGAAGCAGGCGCAGATGCAGCTTTCGCTGGATCAAAAAAAAGAAGCGCATCAGAAGAGCCGTGATGAAGAATACGGCGGTGTTGAGCTGCTTGTTCATAATCAGGAAACCATGCTCGCACAAAGGGAGGAGCTTGGAATCCTGAGAAAAGAGCATGACCTTACGCCGACAGAAGCGCCACCCGTAGAAGCAAAGCTGGCTGCAGGTGCGCCGGAAGGTTATGGCAAGATCAGACGGAATCGATGGAACAAAGAAGTGAACGGCGAGCTGGAAAACGCACGCAAGCGTGATGCTGCGATCATTTCGCAGAAAAAAGCGTTCTTTGAGGAAGAGAAGGTCGATTATGAAGCGATCTCGTTTGCTCTCGGAACAAAGGAAGAGCAGGAAACGATGTCTTCTTCGCAATTTGCAGATATCGCTTACGGAACGACTACGCGCAGGACACCGGATTTTTTAAAGATGCTCAAGGAAGGGGATCAGCCGCCACTTGCGCTTTATTTGAATACCCTGATACAGATCGATCCTGCTACGATGAGCCTGCAGGAAACGAAAATGCTGATTGATCGATACAAAGAGCTTCATGCTGCTTCCAAACTGCTCGGTGAGGCGCAGCTTAACGAAAGAGCGGTAATCGAAAGAAATCCGCAGGCAGCATGGGTCTTTTTGATGCAATGTGCTACGGATTCGCTTATGGAGTCGCTGAATGCGATGCCGGAAGAGCAGGTGAATCATGACGAGCTTGCCAAACTGTATGCGCTCTCACGACGCACAAATCTTGTGGCGACGGCACTCTACTCCTCAAAGTCCTATCATGACGAAAAGAAGCGGATTCGTGATGCTCTTTTGGAAGAGGAAACCGTTACGGAGCGTGAGGCTGCCGCTGCTGAGCTTTTGACTGCACAGGAGCAGGAACGTCTTGCCAAGCAGGAACTTGCCGAGGTACGCAAAGACTTTATCCGCACAGGCAAGGGCGAGATGCGCGAAACAGCGGATGAGAACTGGCCGCTTGGTGATTATGCGGAGGCCGCGATCAAGCTTCTCGGGGATGATATCGTGGAACTTCCCGAGAAGGAATTTGCCGCGAAGGTTACAGATCTTGTCAGAAAGCTTGAATTAAACTTATGGGCGATTGATCGTGCCGTAGAGCAAGTGACGAGCGCCGATACAACTTCGAAGGCGTTGTTTAGAACTGAAATTTTCCGAAATCTTTTGAAAGAGCTTCTGATCGGGAAGATTGGAGATGCAATTCTGACAGAGACATATGCATCCGAGAAGGTCTCTCAATACACCGATCGTGTGATGCATATGGAAAAAGTGGAGTCGCAGAGGCTTGAAACTGAAATCGATGAGATGGTTGCTTCTTCCGAAGTGATGGAGAAAATACAAAAAGCCAAGGATAATTGCCGGTTCCTTACAGAGGATGCGGGCTCGCCGGCGTTGGAGGAAAAACTTCTTATGAACCGCGATGTGCTGGCTTTTGCGCTGAGCGTGGAAGACAACGGAGATCCGGAGGCTACGGAAGGCGCACTTTTGTTGATGAAGGAAAACATCAGCGAATCGTGCGGTTTTGTACGCAGATGGGCTACGGAAAACATGTCCGGGTTCGAGGGACGTTTTACCGAACTTTTCTATCAGAATTACGGAGAGCATCTTCTTTCAAAATCCATGACGGAAATACAGGGGATGCTGCAGAATCTGAAAGATACGCTGCGCATTGTAGATCCGGATCTGCATACGAAGTTTACAAATGCGCAGGCATTACGGACACAAAGCACATCCGCTTCGACCGGGGGAGCGATCGACGTATCAAATGTTGGCCGCATGAAGGGCGAGCTTCTTTGCTACAATTCCCTGTTTGCGAATTCCTTTGAGGGATATGAGGATGCGATCATTGATGCGATCACGAAAGCAGCATCGGAAGGTGCCTATGAAGCATTTGGGCTGAAACAGGGCAGTACACAGCAGGATATCAATAATTTAAGTCCGTCCAAACTGCGCCTTTTTGTATCGGAGCTCGAGCTTCGTATGCTGCAGAATCTGGAATTGTGGGATGGGATCCATGGCGTTGATGAAGTGGAGCTTAAGAAGTCACTCGCAGAGGGGCTTTTGCGGGATACACCGCAGCAGTTCGAGGTTCGGATCAGAGAGAGAGATGACGAGGCGAGAAAAGATGCAAGCTTCCGTGAGGTGCGAATCCGTCAGCTGATCCTCGGAGAGCATCATACTTCGAAAAAAGCGGTGTTTGATTATAAAAAGCGTACCAAGAGTACGGCTTTCCATTGGTTCGGTAATGCAGAGTCCCGCCAGAGCCGTCGCCAGAAGCGTATGGAGGACGGGCGCGCATTACGGGATGAGCTGCTTAAACAGCCTTCGCAGACAGCCGGCCTTACAAAGTGGGAAGAAGCGCTTGCAAACATGAGAAGTTACATCAAGGCGGATGCAAAGGGGAAAAAGGAGATTGAAAAGAGATTCCCCGCCGTCGCTAATTTCGAACTCTGGTTTTGCGAGGATGAGGCGTATCTTGCAGATCAATATGCCGATGAAGTGCAGAGAATGGAAATTGGCGCATATCAGAAGGCGTTGACGCCGTTTATGCAAATGCATGTTGAACGGCAGGCGATCTTTTTTGAGGAAGCAAGAGCGGCCAATTTTGATCCGGTGCAATTATCCGATCTTTACAACAGACTTCTCCCGATGATGAACGATGAGGCGGAGGATTATCGAAGCGCGGTAAAGGAGGCGCTTAGCTACTACAAGGAGGAGCATAGGGGAGAAGCACATGAAAAGGAACTGGATGCGCGTGCGGTTTTGATTGCGGAGACAAGAGAACGCCGTATTGGGATCCTCAGAAAAGAGGGTGGTCAGGAGATCGAGCCGTTTATTCCGGTGATCATGTCCGATCCGGTGTATTCCAGAATTTTTTCCATTTATTCCGACGAGCGTTTCCTGCAGCAGATGGAATCTTTCAGGAAAACTGTGATTCCCGCTGCCAAGATCATGGCGGAGAATTACAAGAAAGTTCCGGCCTTTATCAGGGATCAGTTTGCGCATAACCTGAAGAATAAGTTCTTTGAAGAAGGCGTTGATATCAAAGCAGAACTGGCAAAAGAGTATACGGCACTTATCAATTCCAATATCGCGACCTTCAATAAATCGATTCAGGATCGTATCGACAGATTAAGAGACGGAAAAGAGACCGATTATCATCCGATCGAAAAATACTTTGATGCTGTCATGGAGTCGATTCCGGAGAGCGTGCTCGAGAAGGATACGGATTATTATCGTTATTTGGGAGAGGTTCTTCCGTTCATTCAGAGAAATGACAATGCACGCGAGGCATTTTTAACGCAGGCAGACTTTTCCGGCGTAGCCGCAACACGTGTGGAAGCCGTCAAGACCGCATTCCGGCTTCGAACCAGAGGTTTGATCGCGGTTAGAGCGGACCTTGATACAAGTGAGCTGCTGCCGATCCTGGAGGAGTGTATTACGGCTGAGACCGTTACACTCGAAAAGACGGCGCAGGCGGATATCGCACTTGCAAAGCAGCGCGGCGCATGGCTGATCGTGGAATCGGAGAAGCGAAGAGGCCGTGAACTTTCCAGACGCCGGCAGGCAGAAATGGATGCTGCGGAGCAACTGGTCACCGAGCATGTCAAGGAAGTCGGATCAAACGGGATGGCGGCAGAGCATGCGGCAATCCCTGCAAGGCGCCAGAAACTTGCTACATTTAAGCACCTGGCACCCCGCATGAAACTGCGCCCTTATCTGGATGCAGAGTATCGTGATGCACTGAAGTTCCTTTCATTTGAGATGTATCAGACGGATGATGAGCAGTTCGCAAAAGATGTTGATGAAAAGCTTGCATATTTCAATGTTGCTGCGGATTGGGACAATATGGTCATTGAAGAATTGACTTCGCGCGGACTGCAGGATGAGCGTGCGCTTGTATGCGGGATCCACGAGTATTTCTATGCGAAGCTGAATGAAGCGTCGGTCAATTTGGGTGACCTTCGAAAAGAACTCACAGTTCTTCTTGCCGATGAGACACAGAAGGCGTATCTGGCCAATTCCGAATCGGTTCTGGGAAGCATCTCGTATGATTCGATGACGCAATCCGAGCTGACACCGTTCACCGTCATGAACAGGGAGCAATTCACCGATCTGATCCGTACGGAAGGCACGGAAGATATGGTCAAGAAATTTGCTGCGCTTTCCGTGGAAGAACGCCAGGTATTTGCCCTCGTTTTGAGCGTTCCCGGTCTTGTTGGTGAGACAGATTCACTGCCCGGCATGGAGTATGTTTATTCCAACATTGTGTCTCGTAAGGCCATGTCGGATGCACGCGGCGCGATCGGCAACTACCGCAGCGGTGAACCGATCACAGCGACAGTCGATTATGCGGCTGCAGCGGCTCATCTGACGGTGTTTAACAGCAGCGGTGTGAAGACGATTGATGAGAAGCGGTTTGAGGATGCGCTTGCATTTGTCAATGTCGCAAGCTACATCAAGCAAAAGGCGAAGGAACCGGATCTTGCGCGGCTTGGCACGACGCCCGAGCAGACGCTGAAGGATCTTGGCTATTCGTACGATCTGAATGTCCAGACGGAAGCGGATTTCATCAATAAAGTTAATGCGATCGGGGATACCGACAGTACCGCAACGGACACTAAAAAACGGTTGAATGAATTTGCCGCAAAGAGCGCAGACAGGCTTCGTTTGCTGATCATGGTACTGCAGGATCGGACAATGTTCGATTATACGACAACGATCGGCTGGTATGACCGGAGAAAAGGGAAGGTGCATAATTTTGTCAATGAAGGTGCACGTTCCGAATGGATGGCAACAATGGGTGAGCAGTCAGACAGTTGGATGAGCGAGCCTGTAACGGGCGAAATGCTGCGAAATGCGCTTGCACAGCTTTACAGCTTCCAGATCAAAGACGATGTAAAACTCGGCAAAACGATTACCAAGTCTGATATTGCGAAAACAAGAGAAACGCAGGGAGACTGGGATCTCCTCGGCCGCGCGATGGATTTCGTGGATGAGTTGCATAATGAGAATCTCCGCATTAAAGCGATCCGGCATGCGTCCGATCGCAATATGATCCTAAAGAGCGGTAATGAGAAAGCAGTGGCGCTCTATGTAGATCATGAGAATGAGGAGATGGATCAGAAGGGATTTGAAAAAATTCTGATCGAGCAGGCCAAAAGTGACGACCAGGTCGCATGCATCGCCGGTTTCCTGCGCCTGTCGGATGCGGAAAAATCCCTCTTCTTTACGGCACTCTCAAGACGTGATGTGCTTGATATTTCCAAGCAGGGCATTATGCTTGACCGTTTTGGATATAAGGACAGGAATTTTGCGAACGCAGCGGGCCGAAATGAACTGATTGATGAATATGTCAGAAACGGAAAGATCGATACGGATGCAGAGATCTATAAGATGGCTTTTATGGGCTGTGTTTCCACGCAGCTTGCGGATGATGTCGATTATGACGAAGTCCTGAAACTGGAAGATACGCAGACCAACAAGTCGTTCTTTAAATTTACCCGCGGCACGGCGATCGACTGGAAGCTGTTTACGCGTGCATTGCAGATCGTTCAGCGAGCAAATATGGAGCGCGACCAGTACCGTCAGGAACAGATGCTATCCGATACCTATACGGATGCCGTCAAAGAAGGTGTATATCGCGGTGACTTCTCGCTCATGCGTGGCAACATTCATCATGCGGGAACGCGCTTTACCCGTTTCCTTGCAGGGCGTGTGACGGATGAACTGATGGATCTTATTCCGAAATCCATTCAGTTTGCGGTTCGTTCACTCCTTCCGATCTCCTGGTCCAATGCGGTCAACGGCTTGAAACCGTTTGGAGCCGAAGATGACGATGATTCCTTTGTGGGCACAGTGAATAATATCGGCGAGATCGTATCGTATCCGAATGATTATCTGAATGAGGATCCGATCATCAATAAAGGCATGAAGGCGCTGAAGAATGTTGATACGAGCGGATTTACAGGTGAAGTAATGGAAATCGCGGAAACAGCCGGCGATATATCCGATTACGTAACCAACGGTCTTGCCATCCTGCAGGCGCTCAATAATGAGCGGAAGCTAATCGTGGCCAAGTGGGATGCGGAAGAGATGCATGATGAAAAGACCTTGCAGGAGACGGTTGCAAAGATGAACGAGCAGCAGGATCCGGATAAGGAAATCATGGCGAAATTCCTGCAGCAGAGCTGGAAACAGACAGAAAGAGGCGTAAACCTCGGAGCCGACGAGTCACAGGCACGTGACATCGATAATACATTAAATGCGATTTCCGAACTTTTGTCCGGACCTGCGGAAGAGGTGAACGAAGCGGTAGGACCGATCGTCGTAAAAGAGGCCGTTCATTTGCTCAATTATTTCAGAAGCTACTTCCACGACAAGGACAACATTGCGGCATTCTTTGCCGGAACGACGGAAGAGATCGCTTCTGTCGATGCGCTTCGGTTTAATGGAATCACCCTTACGAAGGATCCGTCCGACCTAGACTTTATCTGCCAGGCGCGAGGCTTTGAAAACCTGACGGAGGCGGCTACCTTTGTCGGCATGAGCATTACCCAGTCACTTCTGTTTGCAGCATCGAGATTCAACACGGGACAGAAGGGACTTAAGCTGATCGCAACAGTTGTTCTGGCGAACCTTGGATGCGGTGACTGTGTCGGTCAACTGAGCGGTGAGGCGGCGGAGAAGGTATTCGGAAATCTTCTTGGATCCGATCGCGGATAAAAGCATAAGAAAATGGACAATGGTGCGTGTATTATGCTATGATTAAACATAATAAATAGGGGGAATTCTGCTTGCTAACAGACTTCCCCAAATAACGATCGGAGGGATTCTTGATGTTAGATCAGGCTGAACTTGCCAAGCACGATATCAACTACGATGCCGGAATGAATCGTTTCATGGGAAAAGAAGCACTGTTCGAGCGATTCCTTCTGAAGTTTCCAAGCGACCCAAGCTACGATGCCTTGGTGAAAGCCATTGAAGCAGGAGACTGCAGCGAGGCTTTTTCACAGGCGCACACCTTAAAGGGTGTTACGGCAAACCTTGCGCTGGACGGGCTGTTTAAAGTCGCAGACCAGGCAACGGAAGCATTTCGTGCCGGTGATTTCGAGGCCGGCAAAGCATTTCTACCACAAATTACAGACAGATACAATGACGTGATCGCGTTTCTGAAAGGGATACAGGCATAAACTATGAAGACGAAGGTATTGATTGTCGACGATGTAGCAATCAACCGGGATATTCTGAGCGAGATTTTTGCCAATTCATACGAGATCTTACAGGCACAGAGCGGCAAAGAGGCGTTGGAAATACTCGGGCAGCATACGAAGGAGGACTTGGTTATGCTGCTCGATCTCGTCATGCCGGAGATGAATGGTTTTGAGGTATTGAAAGCCATGCGTTTGTCCGGGATGATCGAGCGCGTTCCGGTTCTTTTTATCACGGGTGAGACTTCGATCAGATCCGAATCGGAAGCTTTTGAGTACGGAGCCATCGATTTTATCCGCAAACCGTTCGATCCGCTCATCGTCAAAAAGCGTGTCCAAAATATCGTAGAGCTTTACCAGCATAAACGCCATCTGGAGGAGCAGGTCAATGCGCAGATGGAAGTCTTAAAAGCGCAGTTTTCCATGTTAAAACGCCAGGCGGAACAATTAAAAGAAAGCAACAACCGGATCATCGATATTCTCGGTAATGTTGTTGAGCACCGCAACTTGGAGAGCGGTGAGCATATCAAGCGTGTGAAGGAATTCACAAGGATCCTTGCGGGCAACATGATGGAGCTTTATCCGGAGTACAATCTGACGCCGCATCGTGTGGATATCATTGTGCAGGCAAGTGCTCTTCATGACATCGGTAAGATTGCCATTCCGGACAGTATCCTGTTAAAACCCGGCAAGCTTACCCCCAGCGAATTCGAGACCATGAAGGGGCATACGACACTCGGATGCGAGTTCCTGACGCATATCGAGGGTGTATGGAATGATGAATACAAAGCAGTGAGTCACATTATCTGTCGGCACCATCACGAGCGTTATGACGGAAGCGGCTATCCGGACGGCTTGAAAGGGGATGCTTTCCCGATCGAGGCGCAGCTAGTGTCGCTTGCAGATGTCTATGATGCACTGGTCAGTGAACGCTGCTACAAAAAGGCATATAGCAAAAAGGCCGCTTATGATATGATCATGGGCGGTGAATGCGGAGTCTTTTCTCAGAAGATTTTGAAATGCTTCGAAGTCTCCAGAAAAGAACTGGAGAGTTTTAAGGATGAGACAGACCAGAAGGTTCAGAAGAGTAGGAGAAAACGCGCATGAATGAAAAGAACGCCGGAAAAAACGTGTTCGAAGGTGAAGGGATCGGTTTTGGCGCCGGTATCCTCTTGACGTTTGCCGCGATCGCCGCAATCGTGATCGAGATCGTCGGTCGTCTCGGTGACAATGAACTGATCGCACATAATCTTGCCTTTCATATTATGGTGCCGTCTTTGCTTGTTTTGGCGGTGATCTTTTTCTGGAGCTATTTCCTGCTTGATCGGAAGCATAAACGGTTGATGCAGGTAAAGCAGGCGCGTTACATTCAGTCTGTTGAGACAGTCAGACAGCACTCCGCTTCCGTCGGGGATGCACGTGACGATTATGTTTCTTATATTTCCAATGATATCAAGCGCTATGTTGCTGCCGCTCGAAGCGGCGAAGAGTGGATCATCCATCATAAAGACGACCCTGAATCCGTTACGGAGACGGCGACCAGACTCTTGCATTCCACGATTTCCATGGAATTCCTGATCCGCAACCTAACACATGTCAGCTCGCTTGAATCACAGGGGTTTAAACCGGCCAAGGATTTGGTTGACATTCAGGGAGCGATCGAAGGCGTCTATCCCGAGATCGAACAGATCATTGAGGGGCGCAAGGTTCGTTTTTCCATAGGACCGATCGACTTAACGCACCGCACGGCACTCGGCGATACGGCAGCGATCCGGATGATCCTGGAGAATGTGATCGTGAATGCGCTCGAGTTTATCAAGGAGGATGGGAACATCACGCTTGGCGTAAAGGAATTGCCGTCCGAGTCAGGGAATGCAGAGTATTGCTTTGTGATCTCCGATAACGGCGTCGGTATGAGTGCGACTTATCTTGATCATATTTTCACGTTGGAAAGCTGTGCGAATGGCAGCCTCCGGAAGGATTGCCGCGAGATCGGTCTTAACATGGCTGTCGCACGCAAGATGATCTATGAGCTTGGCGGAAGCCTTCGCGCAGAGAGTGTTGAGGAGCAGGGGACACATGTGTACATTACGATTCCGCTGACCATGTACCAGCATCTTGACGAGAACGAGCAGTTCCTTGATGGGCTTCGGATTCTTGTTGTCGAAGACAATTCGCTCAATATGGAGATCACCCAGTTCCTGTTAGAAGAAAAGGGTGCGATCGTGACGCCCGCGGAAAACGGCAAGGTGGCTGTCGATACGTTCAGAACGTCGATGCCGGATTCGTTCGATGTGATTCTGATGGATGTTATGATGCCGGTAAAAGACGGCATTACGGCTACACGTGAGATCAGGGCGTTGGAAAGACGTGATGCATTTACGGTTCCGATCGTTGCCATGACGGCAAACGGTCGTGACGAGGATATCGAGAATGTCCTGAAGGCAGGCATGAGCGCGCACCTTATGAAACCGGTCAAGCCGGAAGAATTGTTCGGCGTGCTCCTGCAGTGTAAGAATTTGATCACAGCCAACAGACAATCTTGATTTTTGAGGGCTCCTTTAGTATATTTATTTAAGATATGCAGGAAGGATAATCGACTTTGGAAGAGATCATACGTGTTGCGGTAGACGGCATGGGTGGCGACAATGCACCCGCATCTACTGTAAAGGGCGCTATTGAAGCGCTGAAAGCAAGTGCCAAGCTGGAGATCTGGCTGCTCGGTACTCAGGATGCGCTTACCGCAGAATTGGCAAAATATACATACGATACGAACAGGCTTCACGTCGTACCGACCACCGAAGTGATCGAAATGGCGGAGCCGCCTGTTATGGCGATCAGAAAGAAGAAGGATTCGTCCATTGTACGCGGCATGCTGATGGTTAAGAACGGCGAATGCGACGCGTTTGTTTCGGCCGGAAGCACCGGCGCGGTTCTTGTGGGCGGACAGGTTTTGGTCGGCAGGATCAAAGGCGTCGAGAGACCGCCGCTTGCTCCGCTGATACCGACCACAAAAGGTCCCGCGCTTCTTCTTGACTGTGGTGCCAATGTCGATGCAAGATCTTCCCATCTCGTTCAGTTTGCCAAGATGGGATCCATCTATATGGAGCACGTTCTCGGCGTGAAAAATCCAAGGGTTGGGATCGTTAACATTGGCGCGGAAGAGGAAAAGGGCAATGCGCTCGTCAAGGAGACATTTCCGCTTTTAAAAGAATGTGAAGGAATCAATTTTATCGGTAGCGTAGAAGCGCGAGAGATACCGCTTGGCGGTGCCGACGTTATTGTGTGTGAAGCTTTTACCGGGAATGTGATCATTAAGACGATCGAAGGCGTCGGAAAAGCAATGCTTTCCATGATCAAGCAGGGTTTGATGGCAACGCTTCTAAGCAAGATCGGTGCGCTTTTCGTAAAGTCTTCTTTAAAAGAAGCCATGAAGCCGTATGATCTGTCAGAGTACGGCGGTGCGCCGCTTTTGGGGCTGACAGGACTTGTGGTCAAGACGCACGGAAGCTCTAGTTATGTTGAGATTCGGAATTCGATCATGCAGTGTATTACGTTTTCGGAACAAAAAATAAATGAAAAGATCCGCGAGCAGATAGGGATCCAACAGGCGGATTAGGGGGACAATATGGAATTTGATAAGTTAAAAGAGATTATTGCGGAAGTACTGAGTGTGGACACAAATGAGATCCGTCCCGAGACAACTTTCATGGAAGACCTTGGCGCAGATTCTCTCGATCTGTTCCAGATCATCATGGGCATTGAGGACGCGTTCAACATGGAGATCGCACCGGAAGCCGTTGAGAATATCAAGACTGTCGGTGAAGCACTTGAGATGATCAAGAAAGCTGTCAGCGCTGAATAAGCGGTTAGGATACGGAATGAATCTAGAAGAAAAAGTGCATGCACTGGAGGAGAGGATCGGTTATCGTTTTCACGAGCCGATTCTCTTAAAGCAGGCCTTAACGCATAGTTCCTATGCGAATGAGATGAAGATCAATAAATGGCAGGATTACGAACGACTGGAATTCCTGGGTGATGCGGTGCTGGAGCTGGTATCCAGCGATTTTCTTTTTAAGGAGCATCCCGAGAAGCCGGAAGGGCAGCTTACGAAGCTTCGTTCTTCGATGGTATGTGAGCCTGCGCTTGCTTATTGCGCAAGGGATATAGACCTTGGGCAGTTTATTTTTTTGGGAAAAGGCGAGGATGCCACCGGCGGGCGTTACCGTGAATCGATCACATCCGACGTGATGGAGGCGATCATCGGAGCGATCTATTTAGACGGCGGTATCGAAGAAGCCAAGCGTTTTATCGACAGGTTTGTTCTGTCGGATCTTGAAAACAAGCAGCTGTTCTATGACAGCAAGACGATCCTGCAGGAACATGTTCAGAAGACGTCGAAGGGACAGCTTCATTATGAGGTTCTGTCAGAGAGCGGACCGGAGCATGATAAGGTGTTCCATGCGGGGGTATTTATCGATGACCGTATGATCGGCGAAGGCGAAGGACGGACCAAGAAAGCGGCGGAGCAGCAGGCTGCGTACCGGGCGCTTCTATCCATAAAATCGGAGTAACGGGTGTAACATGTATTTAAAAAGTATAGAAGTACACGGCTTTAAATCGTTTGCAAATAAGATCGTTTTTAAATTCCATAACGGCATCACCGGTATTGTCGGACCGAACGGAAGCGGCAAATCCAATGTTGCGGACGCCGTTCGCTGGGTGCTGGGTGAGCAGAGGATCAAGCAGCTGAGAGGCGCGTCCATGCAGGACGTTATTTTCTCCGGTACGGAGACGAGAAAACCCCTCAGCTATGCTTATGTTGCGATCACATTGGACAATTCCGATCATCAGCTTGCAATCGATTATGATGAAGTTACGGTTGCCAGAAGGATTTATCGTTCGGGTGAGAGCGAGTATTCGATCAACGGTTCGCTTGTTCGCTTAAAAGATGTGACGGAGCTCTTCTACGATACCGGTATCGGTAAAGAAGGGTACTCGATCATCGGTCAGGGTCAGATCGACAAGATCTTGAGTGGAAAGCCCGAAGAAAGACGTGAACTTTTTGATGAGGCTGTCGGGATCGTCAAGTTCAAACGACGTAAAGAGACGGCGCAGAAGAAGCTCGAGAATGAGAAGCAGAATCTTGTTCGCGTAAATGATATTCTTGCGGAACTCGAGAAGCAGGTCGGTCCTCTTGAAAAGCAATCCGAGAAGGCAAAGATCTATTTAAAGAAAAAACAGGAACTCGAGACGCTTGATGTCAACATGTTTCTTGTCGAGAACAAGCACATCAATGATGAGCTGACATCCACATCGGAGAAGCTTGCGATCGCGGAGAACGATTTTAAAGAGACAACAGAGAGTTTCGAGAAGACCAAGACGGAATACGAAGAGATCCAGGGGCAGCTTACTTTGCTCGAAGAGGCGATCGAGAAGGCAAGACAGGATCTTTCCAATACGGACCTGATGCGTGAGAAGCTGGAAGGCGAGATCAAGATCTTAAAAGAGAAGATCAACTCCGCAAAAGGAAACGAAGAGCATTTTATCACCAGAAAAGATTCGATCACGGCTGAGATCATGGCGCGTGAGAACGAAAAGAACGTTACGCTTGAAGATAAGAAGTCGACCGATGATCTGGTTGCCTCCACGGAGCGCGAGCGGGCTGAGGCGGCAGCACTTCTTTCCGAAGTGCAGAGCAAGATCGAAGACTTTAACGCACGGATCGAAGCCGGCAAGAATGTGATCATCAAAGCACTCGGTGAACGTGCCTCCATTAAATCCAGAATGGAGCGTCAGGACACGATCCTTGAGCAGTGTAACATCCAGAAGGCAGAACTGAATTCCAGACTCCTTCGAGCAAAGTCGGATGAAGCAGAGCAGAAGGACAACCTGGAAAAGCTGCGCGATGAATTCACTCGCGTGACCGAGGAGATCGGTAAGCTCAATGAGAAGCGCGTCTCCATTGAAGAAAAGCTCGGCCTCATCAAGGAGGATATGACCGCCAAAGATCAGAAACTTCGCGATATGCAGGTCGATTATCATCGAGAGAAATCCAAGCTCGAAGCGCTTTCCAACTTAACCGAGCGCTATGAAGGATACGGCGGCAGCGTCAAGAAAGTCATGGAGCAGAAGGATACCGAGAAGGGTATCGT